>QNBS01000234.1 GCA_003644175.1 Planctomycetota bacterium
GGAAAGAAAAAATACCCGATGTCATCCCCGCGAAAGCGGGGATCCAGTATGCGTAGTCTGGATTCCCGCTTTCGCGGGAATGACAAATGTTGTTTCCGCAACAGGTACTATTTATGCTGGATTCCCGCTTTCGCGGGAATGACAAAAAAGGAATCTTCTGCAGAGCAGCACGGGATGGGTCATGTGCGGGCGATTTGGCGCCAGTCGGTCTGCTCGATAATGTCGAGGGTTGTTGGGCCGAGCAGCCCTTTTTCGACGTCGGATTCCGGGTCCCATGGGACTGCGGCGAGGATGTCCACATTTCCGTATTCGGCTATGATGGCAGGCGCCGTTTCGACGGCGACGTCGCCGCAGTCCAGGTCGTAGCCGCTGATGACGACACCGGCAACGGGCAGGCCCGCCGAGCGAACGGCGTCGACAGTGAGCAGGGTGTGATTGATTGTGCCCAGATCGGGTCGTGCGACGATAACGACGGGCAGATTGAAAGCCTCGGCGAGATCGAGAACGTCGATGCCCTGCGAGATGGGTACGCGGATTCCGCCGATACCCTCGACGATAACGATGTCGGTGTTGTCGCAGATGTATTTGTAGGTATTGACGATGTGCTCGAAGTCGACGATTTTTCGTTCGACCTGTTCGCAGGCGGCAGGCGCCGCCGGTGTGGCGAATGTTATGGGGGTAACGACCGAAAGCGGATAATCGCAGTTGGCGCAGAAGGCGCCGAACTCGGTGTCTGCGCTGATGAGTCCTTCGCGCCGGCGGCGACAGCCGGTGGCGACGGGCTTGAACGCGCCGACGCGCAGTTGCTGTTGCGAAAGTACTTTTGCGATAGCGCCTGCGATGAGGGTCTTGCCGACGCCGGTGTCGGTGCCGGTGATGAACAGTCCGCGGTGTGGTGGTATTTCAAATTCAAGGGGCATTTACAGCGCCTCCACGATGGCGGGCAGATCGTTTTCGAGCGTATCGGTTACGATGTCGAGCAGCTCACTGAGCGTCGGCGGATCGATCGCGACGGGCGGCATGAGCACGACGACATCGCCCAGGGGCCGCATCATTGCGCCTTTTGGGCGCATCGCGGCGCAGAGTTTTGCGCCGATGGTTTCCTCGCAAGGAAAAGACTGCTTTGCAGCCTTGTCTTTGACGATTTCGATTCCGGCCATCATGCCGCACTGTCGGACATCACCGATGTAATCGGGCTAGTCGATCCGGTCCAGGGCATTCTTTATAAGCGAGACTTTTTCCGGACGCGAAGCGATGATGTCGTTTTCCTCAAACAATTCCAGCGATGCAATCGCCGCGGCGCAACCCAGCGCGTTGCCCGTGTAGGTGTGGCCGTGATAAAAAGTCTTGTGTTCGGCAACGTCGCCGAGGAAGGCGTCATAAATCTTCTGCGTAGTCAATGTCGCGGCAAGCGGCAGGTAGCCGCCGGTGATACCTTTTGCAAGGCACATCAGGTCGGGCTGGACGTTTTCATGCTCACATGCAAACATCTTTCCCGTTCGGCCGAAGCCCGTCGCCACTTCATCGACGATCAGCAGCACGCCGTACTTGCGAGTAAGTCGGCGAACGCCTTTGAGGAATCCGCCCGGGTGGACGATTATGCCGGCTGCGCCCTGTACGAGCGGTTCGACGATCACCGCGGCGATCTTCTCTGCCTGCCGGCGGAGGAGTTGTTCTATCCTGTCGAGACTGAATTGTGCGCATTGTTCGCCGGCGCCGTCAAAGCGATACGGATGCGGGCTTGGGACAAAATGCGCCTCGAACAGCAGCGGGCCGAATATGCCGTGAAACAGGCCGATGCCGCCGAGACTCACCGAGCCGATGGTGTCGCCATGATATGAATTCTCCAGAGCGATAAATTTCCGCCGGTCGGATTGACCCGTGTTTCGCCAATACTGATACGCCATCTTCAGGGCGATCTCGACACTGGTTGCGCCGCTGTCGGAATAGAAGACTTTTGCGAGGGCCTGGGGCGTAATCTGCACAAGTTTTTGGGCAAGTTCGACGGATCCGGTCTGTGCCAGGCCCAAAAGCGTACTGTGGGCGATTCTATCGAGTTGATCGCGTATCCGGTCGTCGATCTTCTTTACCCTGTGGCCGTGAACGTTGCACCACAGCGAGCTTACCCCGTCGATATAGCGTCGGCCCTCGGTGTCGATGAGGCCGAAACCATCGCCGGAGGCGATAACGACGGGCTCGGAATCGAGCCATGAGGTCATCTGAGTAAACGGATGCCACAGGCATTCTTTGTCGGCGTCGATGAGTTTTCTCGTCCGGGGATTCATATCAGGGTATTATCCCGACCGCCGCCTCTGAGTCAATCACTTTTCAAAGACGGCGGAAATGGAAAGAATTGTTTTGCAAATCAGTCTCGAAACGGAGAATATACTTTATTGAATAGTTCCTGTTGCGGAAACAACATTTGTCATTCCCGCGAAAGCGGGAATCCAGACTATTCGCACTGGATCCCCGCTTTCGCGGGGATGACATCGGTCGTTTCTTCTTTCCGCAACAGATACTAAGTAAAAAAAGCGGCTGCCCCATTAAAGGGAGGGTCGTCCTGAGACGGCCACAAGCAGTCGCTCTAAGTATTATATCGGCAAAGGGAGCAAAAGGTCAAGGAAAAAACAGATTTTATGGTAAGTTTTGACGAACAGGCCAGGTTCAGGATGGAGCGGGCGGCGATGGTGCAGACCCAGCTTAAGGGTCGCGGCATCAGCGATAGTCGTGTGCTGGAGGTGATGGGCCGGATTCGGCGCGAGGAGTTTGTGCCGGTTAAATATGCGTTTGAGGCGTATGCGGACCGGCCGCTGCCGATCGGTTTGGGACAGACGATTTCTCAGCCTTATATTGTGGCGCTGATGACGCAGGAATTGAAGGTTGACGCCGGCTGCGAGGTTCTTGAGTTGGGCACCGGGTGCGGGTATCAGGCGGCGATCCTGGCGAAATTAGCGAAAAAGGTCTATACCGTCGACCGCATGGGGCAACTCTCGGAAACGGCTCAGGCGGTGTTGGGCCGACTGGGTATAGACAATGTGGAGTTTTTCGTCGGAGACGGCAGCAGGGGATGGTGCGATGACAGACAGTTTGACCGGATCATGGTTACCGCCGCCCTGCCGCAACTGCCGCAGGCGTTGGCCGACCAGCTAAAAGACGGCGGGCGGATTGTCGCCCCGGTCGGCGGAGAGTTTTCCCAGGACCTCATGCTCTACGAAAAAACCGGCGGCGACCTTCGCTCAAAAGTCCTCTGCGGCTGCCAATTCGTCAAGCTGATCGGCAAGTATGGATTTAAGGGATAGGCAGGATGATCCGACAGGTTGCAGTATGTGTTAAGCCAGAGTTATTGTCCCTGGTGGCATCGGCTGCAGTACCTGTTTAGCCCAAAGGTGGGTGGCATCCCTTCTGCGGAGCGCAGCGCAGCAAAGGGATGGATATCCGGGGTGTCGGCCATCCCTTTCGGCTTCGCCGAGAAGGGATGCCACCCAGGACAACAAGCCCGGCTAAACAGGTACAGGTCGGATTGTTTATCGGTGTCCGAGAGTTGTGATTGATGGATTCAACAAAACCGAAAAACCTGGAATTGTCGATGAAAGTTCAGTACGTCAAGGGCGTTGGGCCGAGGAAGGCCAAGGCCTTTGCCAAGCTTGGCGTTGAGACTTTGGGCGATCTGTTGGAGTATTTTCCGCGGGACTGGGTCTTTATGCCCGAGCCGGTAAAGATCGCCGAGGCGCGGGTCAATGAGCAGGCGTGCCTGGTGGGGGTTGTCGAGCAGACCGATTATCACAAGTTTCGGCGGGTGCCGATGTTTAAGGCGGTTGTTGCCGACGAGACGGGGATGTGCCAGGTGGTGTGGTTTCACGGGGGCTACCTGCAAAAGCAGATCGAGCCGGGCAAGGTGATCATGGTCTCGGGCAAGGTGGGGATGTACAAACATCATCTGCAGATGACCAACCCGAAATTCACCGTCCTCGACGAGGACAATAAGCGGGGCGAAGAATATTTCAGCGGGCCGGTCTATCCGGCGACGGCGAATCTGGCCGGCACGGACATCAAACGTATCATCGGGCCCATCGTGGAGGATTTGACGAATCTGGCGCCGGAGTTCTTTGACGAGGCGTTTCGACGAAAAAACGAGCTTCTCAGCCGGCCCGAGGCGTTCAGGCAGATACATTGCCCAACCGACGAGGAGATGTTAGCCCGGGCAAAACGCACATTGAAATACGACGAGTTGTTCCTGATGCAGTTGGGATTAGCGTTGAAGCGGCATCATGTTCGGCATGGGGCGCCGGCAATTGCGATGACGTGCACGGACAAGATTGACAGCCGGATCAGAAAGCGATTCCCCTTTCTGCTGACGGGCGATCAGGACAGCGTCATCGGCGAAATCACCGCCGATATGTCCAGGTCGATACCGATGAATCGTCTGCTGCAGGGGGATGTCGGGTCGGGCAAGACGGTGGTTGCGCTTTATGCGGCGTTGCTTGCGGTGGCGAACAAGACTCAGGCGGCGATTATGGCGCCGACGGAGATATTGGCCAATCAGCACA
>QNBS01000235.1 GCA_003644175.1 Planctomycetota bacterium
AAAAGTGCTCTTGACAGGCAGATGTGCCGATAATCTGAGTAACCATGCCGACTCCTTTCGGTTTATGAGATTGTTTGGTTACCTTTCTTATCGGCAGGAGTCGGTGTTTTTATTGCATTTGCTTCCTCTCAAGTGTTACCCTGTATTGAACCAGGCCGTTTTTTGGCTCTCATCCAATCCTTTGAGTTTATCGCTTTAGGCCTCCGGCATAGTGTGATATAGCCTCGTAAGAGGCTGTTTTTAGAAACAGGCAACCAACTTTTTTGGAGTTGAACCTGTTTTTTTTGTACTACTATCCGTCAACTTCTTGTTTTTTATGCACGTTTTTCATGCCGCAATTTCTGTAAGTCCTTTTATATCAGTTGCTAAAGCTCTCATTAAAAAACCCGCCAGGTTCCGAACCTATCCAGTCCACATATGGCTTGCGCAGGCGCCCTCACAACATGCTGTTGGCCCCAATGCGATAAACTCCAGCCGCAAAGCGGCTGCTTTGGTTGCGGCTATGCTGCTCCAGGCCTTCTCGCGGCAAATATCCACGGTTAATCTCATTTAACATTTGACAAATATCAAACAGTATGGTATAATGCGCAACAGAATTGAGGACAAAGCAACGCCAAAAACAGGGGGAGTAAAAAACCATGCCCACCCAACCGTCGCATCACGTTTTGAGCTTGGCATTTCGGATTTCGTGCTTGTCTTGGATTTCGAGCTTAGGATTTAGGATTTCCCCCCATTTCCGCAAAACGAACCCAATCTCCGACAAGCCACAAAGGACAATCAATCAAAAAACAAGCTTTTTGCCAATTGACAAAAGCCCCGTTTTCGACCATATTGACCCCGACACAGAAAAACGCCGAATCCGGGATTAGAAAGGAAACCGCGATGACCCAGGCCGAAATCATGGAATTCATTAACAAAAACCCCGTTTTTACCCTCGCCACGTGCGCCGATAACGTCCCTCATGTCCGGAACATGATGGTTGCTTTCGCCGACAAACGCGGGATTATCTTCAGCACAGGCAGAAACAAGGATGTCTGCAAACAGATACTCGCCAACCCCAGCATTGAGATGTGTTTCTATTCGCCGGAGACCGAAAAGCAGCTTCGAATCGCAGCCACCGCCGAAGAGACCGACGATCTCGAACTCAAGAAAGACATCGTCGAAAAGTTCGAATTCCTAAAGCCCTGGATCGATACAGCCGGCTACGACGTCCTGGCGACATTCAAGCTAAAGAACGCAAAGGCGATCATCTGGACGATGGCGACCAACGAAAAGCCAAAGGAATACATTACTATCACGGACTTGTAAGCCCCCGCCACCTGGCGGGATGACTGGATTATTGATGCCTGCACGAGAAAGTTTTTGCAGGTCGCCCCGGTCGCCGGTAGAATACGCTTGGGATGTGGAACAATACCGGCATAAACACAGGAGAATAATATGGGCGGGCAAATTTCGGTGCTTCTAGTAGACGACGACGAGCAGTTTCTGGAACTGGTTGACGATGCCCTGCAGATGGCGCATATCACAGTCCACACGGCGACCAACGGACGCGACGGACTCAAGCTGGCAAGGGAGCATAAGCCGGACGTCATCCTTCTGGATGTTACCATGCCAGAAATGGACGGACTGGCGGTCCTCAATGAACTCAAGAACGACGACGAAACAGCAGGCGTTCCGGTATTTATGCTTACAGGCCAGTCGATCACCGACGAAGCCAAACAGACCTTTGACGCCGCCGCCGACTTCATCTCAAAGCCGGTCCAACTCATGCGGCTCGCCGCCCTCATAAAGACAAAGCTTGACAAGTGCCGCCTGAAAAAGTGATGCCCAGGTCCCGGTTCGCCATGTTTGGGGCTCAAAAAAATTCGCCGACGAAATGCCGTAAGCCCTGCCACAATAAGGACTTACGTGAAGCCGTAGCCGATTTTTCTTGTTTTTTCTGCGATTTTGATGTATAATAACAGTCGTGATGAGAGAAGTAGGCTTCGGAAGTGGGGTTTTGATTTAGGGAGAACTATAGTGGCAACTTTCTACTACAAGGTGTGGCTTCCGTTTACTGCGACCAAAAAGCGTATCCTGATCCTGGCAATCGCCGGCTACATCGCTCTGTGCTGAATGATTGTCGATCAGGTATAACTGTTTCTTGATCCCGAGCCGGCCCGAAAAGCCGGCTCACTTAATTAATGCACCCCCTCCCCCCTCAATCCCCAACCGGCCAAACCAAAACATCATCAGCACCAATCTCCCCACCCCGAACACTTTTCATCCAACCACTTTGCCGGGCCGTTTTGGGGGGTGTATCGTTTGTCATAACGTCCTTCTTGACGACACCCTGTTGCTTTCTCGGCGGCGCCGTCGGGCCGGCTCATCCTGCGAATGAGTCGCTCATATCGCCTAAGGTTGTCGGGTCGCCTTTGTATAGTTCGGTGTAATTGCAGCGTTTGCAGGTTATCGTGGTGAAGCGTTTGCTGCGAACGTCGAAAATATTTTTCAGCGATCCGCCTTTGACGCGGAATTCGTCCGTTTCGTATTCGCCGCCGCCGCATTTGGGGCAGGTAAAACTCAGGTTTTCCATAATTGCTATCCTTTCATCCTGGCCCTGGGCCCCGGGCGAGCGGTCCCGGCTCCGCCAGGTAAGACACAAAACCGGCGTATTTGTTACAAAGATTTCCCTGTGTGAGGTGTTTTTTCGCACAAAAAACGCCTGTTGTCAAGGATAAGTTCGGCGTATTTCAGGCCCGCCCGCCTGCGGCGGTCATATAGATGACGCTTTCTTCGGCGCCGTCGACGTCGATAATCTCGTTGGCTTCGTCGTCATAGATGGCGGCGATATGGCAACTGGCCAACCCCAGACCCGTCGCCGCTAAGGCAAGATTTTCGGCGATGTGGCCGGCGTCAAGATAGACATAGCGATACGCTCGCTGTTTGTATTTCCATTTTGACCGCGCAAATATGCCCGTCCAGATGAAGACGACCGCCGCTTCGGCGCACATCTGCTGATCGAGCGCCGCGCGGGCGACATCCACCGAAGAATCACCCGCCTTGAGCAACTCCAACGCGTGATCCTGTATTGCGTAGTGGCAGATTCCCTGCTCGATGCCTTCGACGTTCTGGACGGACAGATACGTCTCGATGGGATACAGCGCCCCCGCCGAAGGCGCCGTGCGGAATTCATAGCCTGCCCGCCTTCGCGATATGCCGGTCGACGCCCAGAGCAGATAAGAAAGATGTTCGGCACTAAGCGGCGCCCGTCCGAAGCGGCGGACACTTCTGCGCCGGCTCAGTGCGTCGTGCAGCAAGCCGGCATCGGGCGCCGACACCTTCGGCAAGGCGATTCTCTTACAGTCCGGATACTGCTTGTAAGTCTCCGGCTCCGGCAGCCTGTCCGCACCGGCGCCGCCCATTTGGCCTCGATAGTATTTGGTCTCCTGCTGGAATATGTCGCCTGCGTTGCTCATTCCTGTCTCTCCCTGCATTTGTCGTTGAATCTGTTTACGATATCGGTCGTGGGAGTTATTTTAGGGGCTGGGTCGCTGTGGTTCAACACCATAATGACAGGATGCAATTGAGGCCGGTCGGACATTGTGATTTGGCCGGGAATGTGGTCTAATGAACGGATACAACGGCGGCGGATTCAGGTCGGGAAGGTTTGGAATTGACATTTCGGCACAAAACGCATATTCTGTCGCCGAAAAGGAATGGAACCATCGCTATTGGAGAATCCTATGATTATCGTAACGGGCGGAGCGGGCTTTATCGGTTCGGCGATTGTCGCGGCGTTGAACGCACGCGGCATCGACGATATTGTCATTGTCGACATCCTGGGCGAAGATGGGAAATGGAAGAACCTGCGCAGACTCAAATTCGCCGACTACGTCGAGGCCGACGAGTTTCTGGACATGTTCACCGCCGGCGACATAGACAACTCCGTCGAGACCGTTTTTCACATGGGCGCCTGCTCGGACACCACCGAGACCGACTGCAGCTACCTCGTAAAGAACAACTACGAGTTCTCCAAGCTGTTGGCCAACTGGGCCGTCGAGAGCGGCGCCCGATTCATCTACGCCTCCAGCGCCGCAACCTACGGCGACGGGGCGCAGGGCTTTGTCGATAACGCCGATGACCTCGACAAGCTCATTCCGCTCAACATGTACGGCTATTCCAAGCACATGTTTGACCTCTGGGCAAGACGCACCGGCCTCTTGAAAACCATCGTGGGACTGAAGTACTTCAACGTCTTCGGCCCGAACGAATACCACAAGGCCAACATGAGAAGTTTCGTCATAAAGGCCTTCGAACAGATCAACGCCAAGGGCAGGGTGGGCCTGTTCAAATCTTACCACCCCGAATACGCCGACGGCGAGCAGCTGCGCGACTTTATCTACGTAAAAGACGCCGTAGACATGACCCTCTTCTTCATGGACAATCAGGACTTAGCCGGCCTCTACAACATCGGAACGGCCAACGCAAGAAACTGGAACGACCTGGCAAAAGCAACATTCGCCGCAATGAACAAAGAGCCACAGATAGACTACATAGAAATGCC
>QNBS01000236.1 GCA_003644175.1 Planctomycetota bacterium
CCGATTAGTTGAAAAATCTGTGATGTATGAAGAAGCAGTCAAAGTGCCTTTGCTGATCCGTGTCCCGTGGATGAGCAAAAAACAAAATATGATCGAACCGCCGGTCAGCCACATCGACCTTGTCCCCACCCTGCTTGATCTGATGAAATGCCAAAAGCCGCAGCATCTGCAGGGAGCCAGTCTCCTGCCGTTGATGAAAGGCGGCAAGGCCGCAGAGGATCACGTTTTCATTGAATGGCCTACCATCAGGACTGTTATTTCGCCCGACGGATGGAAGCTTGCACTGTCCACAGATGACAAGTGCCAGTTATTCAATCTGGCCGGCGACCCAGGTGAGACAACGAATCTATACGATAGCGGTAAACACGCCGATGTAATAAGCCGCCTCACAAAGAAAATCCATGACTGGCAGAAAAAAAACAAAGATACAATCGAACTGAAAGAATTTAATGTGTGAATTTAAGATGCAGGAAACCTTTTTCGCATCTTTCCCCAACAAAACAACAAAATTCGCAATTATCCAACCCGCCCGCAACCCCAAAATAGTAAATAGTAAATCGTCATTAGTCAATTAGCCCCCCTCTTTCGCCGGGTCAGGATTCCGCATCGTCGCCCTGGCCCGCGGCCGCTTCATGATGGTGTGGCGGCTTGACGAAGAAAACAAGCGCCGCCGCCAGGACCAGTAACCCCGCCGCGCAGAAATAGGCAAAATTAAATGACTTGGTCTTGTCAAACATCACACCGGCAAGTTTCGCCAACATGAATCCGCCGACGCCCCATGCCGTAAACACCAGCCCGTAGTTCATGCCGAAATTTTTCAGCCCGTAATAGTCCTTGGTTATCGAAGGGAACAATGCCAGATTGGAGCCGTAGTTGGCCCCGACCAGCGCCGCAATAATGATCAGCATCGGTGCACTCGCCAGAGGCGTGCCTGCTTTCGCCTGAGAGAGCAATACCAAAAGTATCGCCTGGCAAACGAGGAACATGAACAAAGTCCTGTTCCGACCCAACTTGTCGGAAAGAACACCTGCGATGATCCTGCCGCCGCCGTTGCCGAGAGCCATACCAATCAGCGCAACCGTCGTAAGAATCCCGACGAGACTCGCTTCGCTGATGGAACTGTTTATACTGGCGGCGAGAATCTTCTTCGCCACCGATATGATCATCAGTCCGGCGCCCGCGCCGCATGCGTACATAAACCAGATCGCGTAAAACTGCCACGTCCTGAGCATTTCACCCGAAGTAAAGTTCTCTTTCTTCACCATGCCGTTCACCGGCGCCGCCTGCGGCGCAACTCCCGCGAGCGAATAACCGGCAGGCGGAGCCTTGAGCAACTGTGCAAGACCGCAAACCACAATCAAAAACGCGATGCCGAGATACATAACCGTATCGGGCAGGCCGAACTTGCCGATCATAAAGTTGCAAAGAGGCGCCGCATAAGCAAGGGCAAGCCCGAATCCCGAAACCACAATACCGGCGATCATTCCGGTTTTCGCCGGCGGAAACCACTTCACCGAAGGAGGAGTTGCAGAAGCATAACCAAAACCGATCCCGGCCCCTGCAAGAACGCCGAACCCAATGGTATAGCCCATCACCGATTGTGTCCGACTCGCCACAATCATCCCGATCCCGACTAAAATACCGCCCAACGTAGCCACAAGCCGAGGGCTCAGCTTATCCTGCATTCGACCGGCGGGAACCATGATCAACGAAAAGATCAGACACGCCACCGCGTAGGGGAGGTTCTTATCCGACTGACTCCAGCCCCATTCTTCGGGCATGCCCTTGCTGATTACGCTCCAGGTGTACAGTATGCCAAGCGCAAGGTTTATGCCTAATGCCGCCAATACGACACGCCGGCCGTGGTTGACCTGCGATACGCCTGGCGCGGAAATCTTTTCACTCATCAATCTGTCCTTTCCGGGAAAATATGCCGGAGGCACGAATTTGAGCGCCTCCGGCATTTTCTACATGTATGTGCTCGGACTAATTACGCCCCTTGATAAGCGATTCAACCACGGTAGGGTCGGCCAGCGTCGAAACATCCCCCAGGTTGCCCGTATCGCGTTCGGCGATCTTGCGCAGGATCCGCCGCATGATCTTGCCGGACCGTGTTTTGGGCAGGGCCGGTGCAAACTGAATCGCCTCGGGTGTGGCGATGGGTCCGATCTCCGTGCGGACGTGCTTGACAAGTTCCTTCTTGAGTTCATCGGTTTCTTCGACACCGTTTACAAGCGTAACATATGCGTACAGCCCCTGACCCTTGACCTCGTGCGGTATAGGAGTAACGGCGGCTTCTGCAACCTTGTCATGGCTGACCAGGGCGCTTTCGACCTCGGCCGTGCCGATTCTGTGCCCGGATACGTTCACCACGTCGTCGATTCGACCCATCAGCCAGTAATCGCCGTCATCGTCGATCCGACAGCCGTCGCCGGCGAAATAGATATCTGGATACATCGTAAAATACGTATCGACAAATCTGTCGTGGTCGCCCCACATCGTCCTCATCATACCCGGCCAGGGCTTGCGAATGCACAGCTTGCCGCCCTCGTTGGTGTCGCACGGCGTGCCGTCGTCTCGCAGCACCACCGGATCGACGCCGAAGCACGGCCGCGATGCGCTGCCGGGCTTGAGGGTGTGCGCCCCGGGCAGCGGGGAGATCATAAAACCGCCCGTTTCGGTCTGCCACCATGTATCGACAATCGGGCATTTACCACGCCCGACCTTCTCGTAGTACCACATCCACGCCTCCGGGTTAATCGGTTCGCCGACCGAGCCGAGAATACGCAGCGTATCGAGTTTGTACTTCTCCACCCACTCATCACCATGACGCATCAGCGCCCGAATGGCAGTCGGCGCCGTATAGAAAACAGTCACGCCGAATTTATCGCAGATATGCCAGAATCTTCCTGCATCGGGAAATGTCGGAACGCCCTCGAACATCAGCGACGTGCTGCCGTTGGCTAATGGGCCGTAAACGATGTAGCTGTGGCCGGTAACCCAGCCGATATCGGCGGTGCACCAGTATATGTCGTCGTCGTGAATGTTGAATACGTATTTGTGCGTCATGGTCGTATGCATCAGGTAGCCGCCGGTGGTGTGCACCACGCCCTTGGGCTTGCCGGTCGAGCCGGATGTGTAAAGGATAAACAGTGGGTCTTCGGCGCCCATCGGCTCCGGGTCGCACTCATCCGACACCCTTGCGATCTCGTCATGATACCACGTGTCGCGCCCATCCTTCATCTGGCAGGGCTCGTCGCTGACATTGACAACAATCGTGCTTTCGATCGTGGGACATTCGAGAAGCGCTTCGTCGGCGATCTTCTTCAAGCCGATATGCTTGCCCGCACGCAGTGAGACGTTGGACGTGATAAGCATTTTGCAGTCCGAATCGTTCACCCTGCCCTTAATGGCGTCGGCGCTGAAGCCGCCGAATATGATCGAATGGATCGCCCCGATCCGCGTGCAGCTCAGCATGACGATGGCAAGTTCGGGCACCATCGGCATATAGATAGCGACGCGGTCGCCCTTCCTGACTCCCTTGGCCTTCATCACGTTGGCGAACCTGCACACTTCCTTGTGAAGCTCTTCGTAGGTGTACTTCTTAACGGCCTCTTCGGCCTCGCCCTGCCACAGGATCGCCGTCTTCTTGGCGATCGGCGTGCCCAGATGCCGGTCCAGGCAGTTATAGGAGACATTCAACTCGCCGTCGGCAAACCACGTATGCTCAATCTTGCGGGCCTTGGTGTCCCATGTGTATTCCAGGCTCTTTGTCGGCTCTTTAACCCAGCTAAGCGTCCTGGCCTGCTCCAGCCAGAAACCGTCAGGGTCATTGACCGACTGGTCCCACATCTTCTGATACTCTTCCTCACTCGTAATATAGGCATTCGCCCGGATATTCGCAGGCGGCGGGAACGTCCTTCCCTCCGCCATAAAAGACTCCATGCCCTTTTTTTCCTGTACAGCCATTTTTACACCGTTTCCTTTCTAAAACATCAGAATAACACCTAAATGTTGAGCGAAGCGAAATCCGCCCGTGGCGGACCACGATTGTCAATATAGTAAAATCGGCGTTAGTTTATCAGCCCGCCAACAATTTTCAATAAAAAAAACCTAAATCCCCCCCCCACCTACCGATAATAAGCAAGTCAGTGCCATAATTCAGGAATCTAAAGCTACACTGTAATGCTTCTCTTGGAATTGGACATTTCCTTGATTTGAGTTAGTATGTTGATCAAACGAAAGGAAATGGACATGGCGAACAAGCGTAAAAAGTACACAGCACAGGAAAAAGTAAGGATTTTGCGGCTTCATACAGCCCTTAAAACCCCATGAACACTGGCATTGCGACATCGTGGCGGATTTTGTGAACCGTTACAATACCAGGCGTTTGCACAGTGCAATCGGCTACATAACGCCCGGGGACAAGCTCCAGGGCCGAGCCGAAACGATCCTTGCCGGCCGTGACGCCAAACTCGCCGCGGCCGGAGAGGCTCGTAAAGCTCGGAGAAAAGCATCGTAATGAAAAGACGCTTGA
>QNBS01000237.1 GCA_003644175.1 Planctomycetota bacterium
GGAATTTTGGCAGGTAGCCAAACCACGTCGTCTTAGAGCTATTTGCAAAAAAAGCGTAACATTTTAGCCGTGTGTGGGAGAAACAGGAAACCGCCTTTGGCGGAGGCTGTTTTATTCTGGATTCCCGCTTTCGCGGGAATGACAAACGATTCTCACACGTGGCTAAAGTATTACAGAAAAGCGTTTACGCTGCGTATGCTATGAGTCCGCCGCAGGCGGCGGCGATGATGCCCATCGCCCTTATTGTCAGCGGTGCGCGATCGGCCCAGCGCTCGAAGAAGGCCTGCAGCCTGGCCGGCTTGATCATGAACATGCCGATGCCGGCGGCGAAGAAGCCGATTCCGAAGGCCATGACGATCCATTTGATCTTACAGTCCCGGACCGAGACCAAAAACAGCACGCCGAGGGCGATTCTCAGAAGGGCGGGGACATAAATGAGAGGGCCTTTGAGGCGAGTGAGAATCGCCTTGACGACGCCGGGCTTGACGACGATCCAGATTCCCCACAGGATGATGACAATTCCAATGACCAGGATTACTTTATTCATGTTCGACTCCTTTGGCCCCTCTCAGAGGGCTGCATCGGTTATGAGATAGAATACCGCTCTTCTATTCATCGACGCTAAGCACACGCAAGGGTAATAAATTTTCGCGAGTGGGGTTTTACAGTCGTTTGCACTTTTTTGGGTCGATGTCCGGGCCGAGACCTGGTTCGTGCGGCATAGTGAGGAGTTCGACGTCGGGCTTTAGAGTTCTTTAACTTGGATGTTTTTTTGGCAGCATTTCGGTGATTAGGGCGGCGACTTTGTCGGATGCGCAGCCCTGGGCGAGGGGTTCGACGAGGGAGATTAGTTCTGAACTGATCTTCATCAGTCGCAGTTTGCTGCCCAGCAGAGAGCTGCAGGTTTTTTCTATTGGCCTGGGCGAGGTGAAGTAGGGCATAAACTCCGGTACAATCTCCCGGCCGGCCAGGATGTTGATCAGCGACAAGAACCGTGTCCGCACGAGCCATCGTCCGATGAGATGCCACAGTATCCTGCTGGACTGGTACATGACGACCATCGGACAGCCCACTGCGGCGACCTCCAACGTCGCGCTGCCGCTTGCGACCATCGCCAAATCCACCTGCGATGCGGTCTGGGCGACTTCTGCAATCGTATATTTGCAGTTAAATCCCCTAACCTCTTTGTCCATAAGCATTTGCAGTTTTTCCTGATTCGGGGCGGCCACCAGGAAGGTAGTCCTGGGCCAACTGGCCTGCATACTCATCGCCACTTTCTGCATTGCCGGCCACAGTCGCCTGATCTCGGCACTGCGCGAACCCGGAAACAGGGCGATCTTCGCCTGCCAGGGGTCAAAATCGGCATACTCGCGGCGGCTCTCGGCCGGGTCAACATCCAGCTCGTCAAACAGCGGATTACCCACAAAAACCGCGTCCACGCCACGTGAAGTGAACCATTCCTCCTCAAAAGGCAGGATGCACGCAAGCTTATCGCACCACGTACGCAGCTTCCATATCCGCCACGCCGCCCACGCCCACAACTGGGGAGCGACATAAAACAGGACCTTGCTGTTGTATTTTTTGGCGATTCGGGCAACGTGAAAATTAAAGGCCGGCGAATCACAAACGACTACGAGATCGACCTTATTTTTTTCAAAATAGGCGTTTATGCGTTTCAGCAGGCGATAGTAGAAGCCCACCTGCCGGAATGCATCATAGATCATCGCGGCCTTGCTGCTGGTATGCTCCAGCAGTTGGCAGCCCGCCTGGGCCATCCGCTCGCCCCCGACGCCGACCCATTCGATTTGGCCCTTGAGACCGGCAGTGTCGCCGGCCGATTTATTGAGCGATTCGATCAAATGGGCGCAATGAACGTCGGCACTCGGCTCACAAGCGCTGATAAATATCCTTATCTTGCCGTTAGCATCCGTCAACTTGCTGCTCCACTCAAATCAAAGCCAGAGGATTATAATGCATCCCCCGGCGTCCTGCAAATACTGATTTTGCAATTAGATACGCTTTTTTTTCGCCCGATTGGCGCGTCAATCGGCATCTGTCGCCAAATAAACAGTCGTCATTGCCGCCCGGCGCCTGTATGATGGGCGGGCGCCGGGTTTTAGCCAGGGGCGAACAGGAGAGTGTCTCAAATGGAAACAATGACATCGCGTCAAAGGGTTCTGGCGGCTTTTGAACACGCCGAGCCCGATCGTGTACCGTGCTGGTTCGGCACGAGCGAGGAGTTTCTCGATAAGGCGATGGCGCAACTGGGGGTGGATGAGGAGGGTCTGCGCGTTCGCTTTGGTGACGATTTCCGCAGGGTGTATGCGGAGTACAAGGGTCCGGAGTTTGAGCTTTCGGAGGAAGCAACCTCGCGCACGATTTTTGGAGTGGAGCGCCGCGGCATAGGCTGCGGTCAGCCGATTAGTCATCCGTTGGCTGATGCGGATTTGAAGGCGGTCGGCGAGTACCCCTGGCCCAATCCGGATTGGATGGATGTCTCGACGATACGCGCCCAGGCCGAGAAGTACAACGACCAATACGCCATTCTCGGCGGCGACTGGTCGCCTTTCTGGCACGACGCAATCGACCTGTTCGGCATGGAAAACCTCCATGTCAAGATGTATACCGAGCCCGAGGTCGTCGAGGCCGTTATGCAGCGTCTTGTTGACTTCTATGCCGCCGTCAGTGAGCGGATATTCGATGCGGCCGGCGACCTGATCGACGTGTTTTTCATCGGCAACGACTTTGGAAGCCGGCGCGGCGCGATGCTTGGCCCGCAGCTTTTCATGCGCCACATCGTGCCGCATCTCAAGCGGCTTGCCGATCTCGGTCATGGGCGCGGGCTGAAGGTGCAGCTTCACTGCTGCGGCGGATTTGCTCCGCTGATTCCGCTGATGATCGAAGCGGGCATCGACGGGCTTCACGCCGTGCAGCCGGCGTGCATGGGAATGTCGCTGGGAAAGCTCAAGGCTGACTTCGGGGACAAGATACTGTTCAACGGCGCGATCGATTCGCATCATGTCCTCATCGACGGCACGGTCGAGACGGTCACCGAAGAGACTCGCAAGGTCCTGGACATCATGATGCCCGGCGGCGGCTACATAGGCGGCGCCAGCCACGACACAATACTCGAAGAAACACCCGTGGAAAACGTGGTGGCCATGTTCGATACGATAAGGGAATACGGTCGATATTGACTTGCGAGACGGGGGGGGACCTGGGGGCGTCTGTGCGGTTTTTTTTGGTGTCTGGGGAAAAAAGATGTAACAGTTGCCGGGTTGTTGCGTCATTAAGGGTCGTATGGGTTCTGGCGGCGGGCGAATCGTGGGAAATGTGGGTTCGGGGCCGTTTTTTGGGCCTGTTTTGGCTTGATGAGGTGGAAAAGTGGACAAATACTTGCAAAAGACAACTTTGGCGTTACAATGCCGGTGGTATTATTAGTCTCTTACATGGGAAACTGCGAGCAGAATGGTCAAAAATCCGAAGCACGAAATCCTAAATCCTAAACAAATACGAATTACCAAAACAGTAAATTCAAAACACCTCCGGCGTGGCCGGAGTGGGGTTCATTGGTTTGGAGCATTTTGGCTTGGGATTTGTTTCGGATTTAGATATTCGGATTTCGAGTTTCCGGTTTAGCCGGTTTTAGGGAGGATTTACCTATGCTTGCGTTTTTGTCCGATATGAGCGGTCTGGAAAAGATATTCGCCGTCTGTGCGATAGTGGGGGGCGTGCTGTTTATTATTCGGCTCGTGCTGCAGTTTATGGGCGGAGATTTTGATGTCGACGGCGCCGACGGGCTTGACGGTCTCGATGGAGTCGACGGGCTGGACGGCGCCGATATCGACGCCGACTTTGACGCCGACATTGGCGATACGGACTACAGCTTCAAGCTGATTTCGTTCCAGGGGTTGACGGCGTTTTTTGCGATGTTCGGGCTGGTGGGTCTGGCGATGCTCAAACAGAGCGGGTTTTCGCAGGCGCATTCGGTTATGGGCGGTCTTGCCGCCGGTGTGGCGACGGTCTGGGTGATGAAGAAGATATTTGAGTGGGCCATGACTTTGCAGTCCAGCGGCAACATAAAACTGAAAAACGCCATTGGCGCAGAGGGCACTGTTTATTTGACGATTCACGCCGGCGACACGGGCAAAGTGCGGATCAATATTCAGAATCATCTGAAGGTGCTCAACGCCAAATGCGCCGGCGACGAGGAAATCAAAACCGGCGAGCCCGTCCGGGTCGTACGTGTTGTGTCGGGCAATATATTGGTCGTGGAGAAAATTGATTAATTTAATGATATAGGAATTTGTATTAGCCCCACAGAGGGCACAGAGAAAGAAAAGAAATATATTATTCTCTGTACTACTAACTTGTAAAAACTCAAAATTCTATTAACTTTTTTATGCTGCAATGTTGCTAAGTTGTTTTAAGCTAATGTTTTGTATTTTTGATACGGCTGTTGTCAACCTTTGTCCTTTGACGGTTAACAGATACCGATTTGTATGAGAAATTTTCCTGATAATTCCA
>QNBS01000238.1 GCA_003644175.1 Planctomycetota bacterium
CCTGCTTCTATGTCGCCCGTGTGCTCTTGACGCGATTGTTATGGTTGCCGCTGTTGCGCCCAGAGCCCAATACCCGCTCGAACTTGCCGAATATCATCCGGCCCGCCGACGTCTGCAGCGCACTGGTGACCGAAAACATCACCGTCTTGCCGATGTGGCTCCGCCCGTCTTCCACCACGATCATCGTCCCGTCGTCAAGATAACCGATGCCCTGCTGCGCGTCCTCGCCGGCACGGATGATCTTCGCCTGCATCATTTCGCCGGGAAGAGTAACCGTCTTGAGTGCATTGGCAAGGTCGTTGATATTAATGACATCCACACCCCGAAACTGGGCAACTTTGTTAAGATTGTAATCGTTCGTTACCAGCTTGCCGCCGCAGGCCTTGGTAAACGCAACAAGCTTGTGGTCCACATCCGACTTGGCCTCCACACCCGGCGGAGGCGTGTCGTCCACCTGAACATCCACAACCGAACTCGTCTGCATCTTGTTCAGCATATCCAGCCCGCGCCGGCCGCGATTGCGCTTCATCTTGTCCGGTGAGTCGGCAATAAGCTGAAGTTCATTCAGCACAAAACGCGGTACAACCAGCGGAGATTCGAAAAGCCCCGTTTCCGCAATATCGGCAATCCGCCCGTCGATAACCACCGATGTGTCCAGAACCATCGGCCTCAAGCCTTTCGTCTGACGCGAAAACTCCACATACGGAATCACAAAACGAACATCGTCCTTCGTGCGCACCACAATACTTATCGTAAGGTAGCAGATGCAAAGACCCATTATCGCTTTGGATATCTGGAGACTGTTCTCGCTCATCTGTATGAACACGTCATCCACCATCTCGAGAACCGTGGTCATCGCCCAACTGATCAGCAGCCCAACTAAAAGCCCGAAGAATATCCCGGCAAGCGCGTTGAGCGATTTCTTTGGTGTCAGCCAGTCCACCGCGATGACAAGCGCAGCGATTGCCATGCCGCCAATGAATATCGCTATTATGTTGCTCCCCCGGGCCTCCGGGTCTATATCCACCGCCGCCTGGTTGATGCTCGCAAACAGAAACGCCGCAATAGTCACAACAAACAACGCGCGAATAAAATAGATAATCATGACAAGGTCTCCCTATAAAATATATGTAACATCTGTATGATCTTATAAATAACACATGATGATATAATCAGCCAGTATAAACGAGATCGCCCTGCAATACAATACCCGGCGTCCTGCAAGCAGGCTTTTTCCGCCCGCGACCGATATGCCCGTCGCCTGTGTTTATCGGTTCATACTTAAAAAGCATACTTAGCCAACGCTGTATTGGCGTCCACAAGAAAAAAAGTATTCTCGGTTTGCCGGGCCGTCCCTTCGCAAAATGGCGTTTTAGTGGGCCGGCAGCCATGTCTTACTCGGAAAAACGGCGATATTACGCGAAAAACCAGGGTTAACTGCCCATCTGTCATGCGGCATGCTCTTGGTCGCCCTGAAATTAGGTATTTTCCCTGACTAAATAATTAGTAGAATACTCTATTGACAAAGTTGCGGCAAAAGTGGATAATGACAAATTACTTCTGGTATTATCAGGAGGTCTTGTAGACAAGAGATACCGGAGGCAATGGCATTGTATCGTACGGATGGGAGAAAACAGATGTCAGGCCGGAGATGGTCACGGCAATTCGTTTGCCTTGCGGCTGTGGTATTCATTACCCCGGGGTGGGCTGCCGCGCGGCAGTTTGATGCCGCCGCCGCAGGCGCCCCCCTTGACGCCGCTATCGGGATGTCTGCGTCCGAAACCATCCAGACCGTGTCTTCGCAATGGCAACTGGAAACCATCGGGCGGCAATTCAGCGAACCCATTGACACATTGTCGGCATTAAGAAAGCCTGCCGACACTCACAGTCCCGCCCTGTTGCCGGCGGTCCCTGCTGCGATCTCAATGACGCTGTGCGGTTTTCTCTGTATCTCCTTTGTTCGCGACCGACGCGCATGGCTTGCAGTGGCGTGCGGCCTCTTGTGGCTGGGCCAGGCCGGCATTTGTACAACCATCGCCAACAGGCGACAAATTCCAGTCGCAGCCTGCAAAGCCGGTATTACCGGCAGAAGCGGATATTTTGCGCGCAGTTACAGGCATGCTTTTGCATCACATGCCGCCGTTGTTGCTTCGCGCTGCAACCATTTCAATGACGTCAATCGATGCCCGGCCGACAGCGCCGGGCAGTTCATTGTTTTTTCGCCGGCTTTCATCTTCAGCAATCTTTCACGCGGCCCACCCCCAACTGAAATGAGAGTTTTTGTGACATAGGCTCAAAGAGCGCTTTCGCGAAACGTTCTTTGATATTTTTCAAAAACGGAAAAAAGACAACAGCATGAGAAAGTCAAGAAACATGAAAAGGTTAATTATTTTAACTACGGCGCCTGCTTTGGTAATGGGTTTTGCCATGGAGGCCAAGGCGATTGCCCTGCTTGAACGGGGCATGGAAAGAAGATGCTTATGAATAAGATTATATCAGTATCAATCATAGCTCTTATGTTCTGCGCTTTTACGGCAGTGCCGGTCTATGCTGTGCCTACGCTTCAGGTTTATAGTCCTCAAGGCGCTGCCGGTACAATGGGCATGGATGAAGATACATGGTTCGTTAGCCAGTCCTCCTTCGATTTGGTGGTTGTGGGAGCATTCCAAGGTAACACGAATACTCTGACAAATGTAACTTTGGTGGTTTCTGTGCCAAAAGACAGCCATGGATCATTCACTATTACCGACTCGAGCGGTGCTCTTGTTCCGCTCATTTTGCAAGGGCCGGTTACCGGGACTGGTTATGATAATCCCGGCGCCGATGCAACAATTGACATTCTGGACAACTATTCCGGCATTGATGGATATCCTGATAAGGATTTCCTTCCTACACCTGTTTACGATGACGAGGGCAATTTAGTCTTCGACAAAACCCGGGATGTTAAGTTCAATGAGCATTATCCGTTTAAGGAAGACGTGTCGGATTTTCTCATCTATGATCTGGGCGCCTTCATCAACGCTGGTTCTGTCGCCAACTACTCCACTGAGGACGGCATTAAGTACAATGCCGGCGAAGGTCAGGAAAAAACCTATTCAGTTATTATGTCAGGTTTTGACTGGATGCACTTCGATGCATACGGGCTTGTGAATGATAATACCTGGAGGATTAATCCGGCTTCGCATGACACCACTGCCATACCAGCTCCGGGTGCGCTTCTGTTGGGTTGTATGGGAATGGGTATTGTCGGCTGGCTTCGCAGGCGCAGAACGATGTAGCAGACGCCGGAATCAGCACGAGCATAGCTGATATGCCGGCAGGTTCTGTAAAACAATGTAAAGTAGAAATATTAGAAATATGGAAAGTACAAATATGAATAACGGAGAAAACAATATGAAGAAATTATTTTGTGCTTGCGCTGTGGTTGCGATTGTTTCCATGCCGGCTTTGGCGGCCTTTACCGAGCCGGCTGCAAATACCTACGTACCCATCCCTGGCATCAGTTATTCACCGAGCCCCGGCGACATGTACGATCTGGATCATGCCTATTATTATACCTGGGGAATCGATCTGGGCTTTAACTCGACCGATCCGGGGTATGAAATCCAGGCTGCCGAGCTTGTGTTCAGTAATATTCGAAACTGGGATGCAAATCCCAACATTCTCTTTCTGCACTTGCTTGAAAGTGCGCCGGCGGGACTTCAACGCGACAGGGATAACCAGGGAGCTTATGACTACTCTTTTGATGATGCATTCGCCGGCCAGGGTATGCTTCTCGGAGAGTGGATAAACAACCCAGCGGGCGAACCGGTTGATCTCGTCTTTACATTTGAAGGCGCAACACTTGCTTTGTTGAATGATTATGCCGAAGATGGAAATATCGGTTTCGGTCTTGATCCTGACTGCCATTTCTGGAACGACGGCATCAAATTTATTGCCGTTGTTCCCGCCCCCGGCGCCTTGCTGTTGGGCGGCATAGGCACGATGCTTGTCGGCTGGCTTCGCAGACGCAGAACGATGTAGCAGACGACGGACGGACGGCGCAAGAAAGCTTTGTTGAAGCGCTGTCAGGTTATTGGAAGTAAGTGGGCCGAGGGGAGAAAATGTTCCGACCTCGGCCTCTTCTTCTTTTCTGCCTTTTCAAACCAGGCCGCGCAGTCAGGCATGTGCAGTGCTTGTTGAAGACACCGCCTCGTACATTTATCAGAGGTCAAGCCGGCGGTAGAGTTTATCCCGTGCCCGACTGGTCCTTCTTTTTGCTGCGCCCACGCCAGATGCGGCAGAAGATAATGCTTGCCTCGTACAGCCCGTACAGTGGGATCGCCAACGAAATCTGCGATATCACATCCGGAGGCGTCGCCATTGCCGCGACAATCACCAGTCCTAAGATGACAAACTTGCGATTCTTCGCAAGAGCATCGACTGTCACCAGCCCGAGACGCTCGGCGAACACAATGACGATCGGCATCTGAAACGCCGCCCCGAACACAATCG
>QNBS01000239.1 GCA_003644175.1 Planctomycetota bacterium
GATTGGGATCGCCGGCTGCTGTGTTGGGGTCGCCGATACCAGACGAGGACGCATCGTCCCGGTCTTCGGACCCGGCTTCGGCTTCGGTGTCGCCGGCGGCTTCTGAGGAGGCGGATTGATTATCTCCGGCAGCGTCGTCGGCAGGGGTCGACTCCTGCGCACCGGCAATCACTTCCGTATCGGCGCCGGAGAACATTGTTCTTATCAACCCGTCCTCTCTCGATAAGACGACCGCGACGAGTATTACAAAACAAACCGCTAATATTACTTTTGCTCGTTTCACCTTTTTCTCCTTGTATTATCTACCCCGGCCCCGGGAACTTCTACCTCTGGAGCCACCGCCTTCACCACCAAACTGTCGCCGCCGCTCTTGTCTGAATCTCTCCTGTTCTTCGGGCGACATGTTTTTGTATCGTTCCATCATTTTCCGCCGTTCCTCCGGCGACATACCCATGAATTCTCCCCGCCTGCCGGGCCCGCCCGGGCGCATACCCGGGGCGAAGCTGGTTGTAACTTCGACTTTCACCTCCGTGGGCTTGGACCCGGACTCCGGCTTCCCGGCGCTCTTGCCCGGCGACGACTTCTTCTTGCTCGGCGGAGAAGCGTTGTTGACGGCGAACGGGATGAGTTTCATTTCCTTGTCGTCCCACTTTATCACCACTTCCTTTGTTCCGACCGAGATTATCTCGGCGCCTCCGACCTTATCGCCGGCCTTGTAGTACTTGCCGTTGATGATCGCGTTGCCGCCGATAATTCCGAAACAAACGGGCGGTTTCGGCCCGGGCGGAGGCTTGACAAACATATTTTTCTTCTTGAGTTGGTCCGCAACCCGGCGTCCCCTGGCCAGCAGCTTCTTAACCGTCTCTTCGTCGTGTCCGTTCTTCGCCTTTGCCGTCTTTACCGCCTTTGTGATCCGGACGGAGGAAGTCATAAAACCCGATACTTTTGCCGCCGTCAAAACCACAAGCACAACCGAGGCGACAAGCAGGGCCCTGGAGCCGCACCACATGCCGTTTTTCAGATAACTTGTATTCATGGTTAACTCCCTTGAGCCAAACATTCACCCTGCGCTATTTCGCAAACGTCGAAACCGTCAGCAGCAGATCAATCTGCCGGCGGTCTTTCTGGCCGCATTTAATATTCAGTTCTTCGATTCCGGCAAGATACGGGTTGCTGTTGAGCCCCGCCAACAGATCGAGCACCTGATTCAGACTGCACTTGCCGCGGCATTGAAACTTGAGCAGCTTGTAACCGGAAATACGTTTTGCGCTCTTGCCTCCGATGGGCCCAAGCGTCTTGATCTTAACGCCGGCCCTGGTCAACTGGTCGCTGAACTTGTCCCTGAAAAGGGGCGCCTGCCTGCTCTCCGGCAGGGGCATTTCAAAGACCGGCACGCGCAGGGCAAGCTTTTCCCATGCCGCTTTGGCCGTCTCGTCGTCGTCGGCCGGCGCAATGGCCTTGAGTTGATTCCGCTTGTCGGCAAGGCTCGCTCTTATGTCTTGCCAGTCCTTAAACCACGGTTCGGCATACATGCACGACAGGATAACCGCCACGGCGACAATACCGAATGTCAGCGCCCTCTTGTCTCGTTGGCTCATTCTCTCAAACATATTCTACTTCTTCTTGAAAGGATTTTTGTATTGAAACTGCATCTTGAAGTTCACCCGCTTGGCCTTTTCATCAAAACTCGGACTGATGATGGCAACCCGCCCAATGCTGTCCTTAGCTTCGAGCTTCTTCTGGAATTCGTACATCTGTTCCCATGACCGGGCGTAGCCGGCAATAGTTACTTTGCCGTCCCTGCAATCAAAACTGTTAAGCATCATTCCGCCGGAACCGCACTCGTTTACCGCTGTAATCGCGCCGAGAATGTCGGGTCTGTGCGAAGCGATCAACTCTTTCATATTCTGTCGTTCGATCAGTTTGACCACCTCGTATCCCCTGAGTTTGGCAAGTGAAGCCTTGTCAAGGGACTTGCCGACTACCAGGAAGAGGACGGCGGCTATCGCGGCGATTACACAGGCCGGCTTGAAAACGATGCCGACTTTAGCTTTGTCGTCCCGCCCGGATTCGGCTAACAGCCCGTCGAACAGATTCAACTCGTCCGCATCGTCGTCAAGCGCCATCAAAGCAAGCCCTATCGGTTCGAGATATTCGCATATATCCCGGGCGGCGACCGGGGTGTCGGGCTGCGACAGACCCGAACCGTCGCGATCGCCGGGGGCATCGGCCTGATGACCGTAGCGAAGAGTCCGCGAAGACGGAACCGTCGCCTGAGCATCTATGCCGGCGCCCTTGAGATATGAAATAATCCGTTCGTGCGCCCCGACGTCTTCGGAAATGACAAAGATGCCGGCGATTTCGACACCGCTTGAGCCGAACAGCTCCAAAGCGTTTCGCAGGTCATGAACAAAAAGCTCCAAATCCGCCGCTGCGCCCGCTCCGGACAACTCGTCTGCGCCGATATCCAGCGTTACCGCGCCGGCAAGCAAGCCCTGCGCCGTCAACAACACCTGTGTATCGTTTTGGCGGATGTTTATCAATACCGCCGCGGCGACCGTGCAGTCAAACAATTCCGTCCACGCCTTGACGACCGCCTCGGCGTTTAGCAGTATCCTGGAGGCCTTGTCGGCGGCTGCTGCGGCAACCTGTCTGAGCTGGTCGCTTCTTGCCGCGGCAATTGAGCAGGAGCGTTTGTTATTTTGGGCGGCATCGGCCCGCCAGGCTATCTGCATCTGATCGGCCGGCAGCGGCAGCAAAGACTCCGCCTGCATCCTCACGATCGAAGCGAGCTTCCGGTCAGGCACGGCGGGGACCTGGATTCGATAAAAAGCGACGTTGGCGCAGTCCAGCCCCAGGACGCCCGTCGGCGCCGAGCCGTTGTCATGCACCGAAGGCGCCGGCGGCATGACCTTGCTCACAAATGCGCCAAGACCGCCGCCGGCGCCTTTGTCGGTCATCTTCCAGACAAGCCGGGGGCCCCTTGAAGTCTTCTTGATCATTACCGCTTTATAAGGCCCCTGCGTTCGAGACGCGGCGGTCGCGGCGATTACAGCGGTCTTGTTCATCTTGTCGTTAAGCATACTCAATGGATTGCTCCGGCGCGGAAGTAAAGAATTTCAGTTGGCGATTTGGATCTGTCCACCACCGTTTCGAGTTCGCGTGTAACACCCATAGCATTGGTTTTGGCAATACTGTGGACCGTGTACACGTTCGATCGTGTCGTGAGCGAGCCGATGACCTTGCGTATAAGCTCGGCGTCCACCGACTCCAGGCCCTGGAGTTCGGCCAGACTCGTAATGCCGGCGCCCAGGCTTTCGCGGTAGGCGACGACATCGCAGGCGGCCTGCTCATCTCCCTCGAACAACGCCCGCAGAACATACTCAGAGGCCGTATTGATGTTTACCCTGCCCGGCGCCACGTCGTCGTCCGTTACGGTTATCTTGTCAACGATGCTGTAGTATGTCTGAAGATCCAGCATCTGGGCCTGGTCGCTGTTGCCGCCTTGCGCCGGCTCGGCGGGACTGTTGGCGCTTATCAACTCCCCAATACTGTCGAAGCTGCGGTTGGCGACGATCCAGGCGGCATGACCCCGGCTGAGGCCAAGCTGGTTTCTCAACTGGCTCTCGCTTGCGCTGTTTATATTTACCCTGTCGCCGCCTTCGGCATCCTTGTTGGTATCGTAGGAATAGCAGGTCAGATAGTTGATCCAGCCGGCATTATGTTCGGAAACATTGGCGTCCAGTGTCGCATCGCCGTAAAGCAGGCCCCGCGTTACTCCCTTGACAAGCAGCAGTTCCCGAATCGTCTTGAAGCCGGCGTTTCTTGTCTTATAGCCAAACGGCAGATTGAGATAGTAGCCGGACTCGGCTCCTCCCTGTCTGATGTCGTCGTCGCCGTCGCGCCAGTCTATTATGCTGTCGGCGATATCCTCGGTCATATCCGGGATATAGTAAAGCTGATTCTTGGTCGCAGTATTGATATTGAGCTTGCCGGCCTCGTCAATGACCTCCACGGTAAAGGTGCACGCATCGTCCAGCGGCACGGAGTCGAAATCCGTTACTGTGCTGCTCCACGTGTCGTAGAAACTGTCGCAGGCGCCGGCGGTCTCGTCTTCGGTCGCGTCATCGTTCAGGACTGCGACAGCCATCTCGAGCCCCGCCCGACACGCCCATTTGCATCGCATGCGCTCGGCGGCGACATGCGTAATCCTCGTATCGATCATGCCGCTCTGGGCAACCACGGCGACGATGAGCGTCAGCAGAACGATTATCCACATAACCGCCACCAACACCAGCGCCTTGCGATATTCAGTTTTTGTCGAAACCTTGTTCATATATTTACCTGCTCCGGCTGGAACCGCCCGAACTGCGACCGGGACCGCCCCGGCCACGACCGGAGCCTCGCGAACTTCGACCGGACCTTCCCCGGCCACGCCCCGAACCTCTTCGGCCGCGACCGGAACCTCCGTCGCCACGATCCGAC
>QNBS01000240.1 GCA_003644175.1 Planctomycetota bacterium
CCTCAGCGCTCTTGCAATCGAAATCGGAATTACCTGAAACAGGAGTGTTTCGATTACCGGCGCCGCCACTACTGCAAGGGCTATCAGTTGGGCCGCCGACCATTCAACCATATCTCGCGGCGGCTCTCTGACGAACATGCCCAGCACAATCACAACCGCAAAACTCAGCAGCATCCCCTCAATGGCCGTCCGCCAGCAGAAGTCCCACGGCGTCCTTGCGTTGTGTTTCTCGAAATGCCTTCCCAGCCGGTTGATCATGGATGTATCGCCGCCCTTGTTATTGCTGTGTGAGTCTCAATATGATTGTTGTCTCCGCTCTTCGGGGCCGGGTGATGTCATTGGCCGGCATAACAACTCTGCGCTCGGCCCGGCCTAATGCCGGATACTCGGCATGAATCAGATACTCGCCCGGTTCGGCGACAAAAAACTGTCCTTCGCTGTTGTTTCTGACAGGAACCACCGCCACACCCTCTCCTTCAAGCCATACCTGCGCGCCGCTGACGGGTACGCCTGCATCACTGACCACCAGCGTGTGCAATGCGGCCCTGTCCGCCGCCAACCAGTCGGACATATCCAGGTCAACGACCCTGTGCTCGCCGGCTGCGATGTTGAAAGCAAGCAAGGGCAGCGTCCTGCCCGACATATTGTTTACAATCAGATAATCACCGGCCGGCAGGTCATTAATCCGGTAGATGTCGGCATCGTCGGGATCGATACAGCAGGCTACTGCGCCGTCGTTGCTGAGGAGAAACACCATACCCGACGACGGACCGATGTAGTGTCCGCTCACACCGGCGCCGCCCTGGGGAATAGTCACTGTCGTCGCAATCGTCTCGGGGCTTGCGCCGACTGTAAGTTCCTTTCTGCCCTGCACCAGGTCCGAACGACCGGCCACCACGGTGTATTCGCCCGGCAAGACATCCTCTATAATATATGGCGCCCCCCGGCGGGACGGTTTCCGCACGTTGCCGACCCGTGCGCCTGTAAAGCCATGACCCTGCTGCAGGTACACCGTTACATCTTCCGGGACCTGGTTCGGATCGTCGGCTTTGACCTGCACCTCAATCGTGCTTGTGGCAAGCTCTATGATTCCCGAGTCCACATCACCGACGTCGACCTCGATCGTGGCGATCCTGAACCATGCGCCGCGCTGCCGGCCCTGCTCCATATACACCCCGTGCCGCCCGACGGGTGCGCCTATGAAGGCAAATCCGCCCTGCGCGTCGGTCATTGTATAACTCTTGAACACGTCCAAAGAGCTGCCTTCGGGGTCCGCCAGCAATATCGTTGAATTGGCTAAGAAACGACCGTCCACCATAACCTGTCCGCTCACGACGGGGCCGGCGCCGAAATCAAGTTGCGTGATTTTGTTGTCGGTAGGCACAATCGCCCGGCAGACAACTCCATTACGCTTGTCCATGTCGCCCCGCTTTATGTAGCACATCCGTCCGGAAGGCAGGGCCTCGGCCCGGTAGAAACCTTCGGAATCGGTAGTCGTCGTCGCAAGACGCCCGGCTTTTTCGTATTCGCTTCCCGGACTGTAGACGTCCGCATCCTGAACGCCCAGCGTAACATCCGGCTGGGGACGGCCATGGCGGTCGTAAACATATCCCTGGACGACCGACCCTTTATGCAGGGTAACAACAATTCCGCCCGTCAGATAACCGTTGCGAACTTCGATGTCCCTTTGGAAGGCGACACTGTAGTCGGGGTGGACAACCTTGATGCTCTCCTGTCCCTGGCCGATGTGCTTCAACTCGAACAAGCCGTCAACCGTTTCCACGGCGCCTTCCCGGGAGGCAAATATCTTTGTTCCGTCGTGTTCAATCATCGTTCCCGCAGCCAGACTCAGCGGTATCACCATCGCGCCGGATATGCCTTTGCCCGCCGCATCAACAACTTCCCCTTTGATCGTCCCGCCGACGGCAAGTTCAATCCTCACGCCGGCGTTTTCATCCGTGTTAATCTCCTCGCTCCAGGCCGGGCTGTATCCGGCTGCATGAACCTGCACCTGATAGATGCCCGGTCCGACAACTTCCACTTCAAAAACGCCTTTTTCACTGTCAAATGCCGACCAGTCGCCGCTTTGGGCGGAAGACGGACCTCGCAGCGACTTGACCTTTCGGAGTCGAACTCTGAACTTTTCGACGGGCTGTCCCGTGGCGGCATCGAGCACTGTTCCGGATATTTTAGGTTTAGGCGCATACTGTATCTCAACCTCGACATCATCGCTTGGCGCCCGAACATTCTCAAGCGTCGTCTCCTCCATGTTCGGCCCCGCCAACCGCAATGTGTAAACGCCCGGCTCAAGCGAATCTATCCGGAGCGTGCCGTCGTCGGAGGGTGTTATCTCTTTCGGTTCGTCGACGGTTCCCTGGGCGATCCTGCTCTTGATCGCCTTTACGGCGATTGCGAAGGGATTGGCCTCGTCGAGACCATACCATTCGGTGCTGAGTTGTTCCAGGGGCTCGATCGCGCCGGCGTCGCCGATTTGCATCAGGTAACCGGCGGCCGCCAGCTTGCCGGCGAATTCGCCCTCCCGGAGAACACGTATCAAACCGTCGACATCGCCGGCGCCGGCCAGCGAAAGAACCATTCGCAGTTCCTGCTCGATATCGAGTCTCGGCTCGTCGGCTTCTATGCCGACGGCGTCGTCTTTGGTCCCTTTTTGCAACGCCGGCGCTGCAATCGCCGTGTCATCCTTCATCGCCTTCGGTTGTTGTACAATCTCGCGGGTGTTTTTGCCGTCGGCGCCCTTCCACACCAATGCGACTCCGAACCCAATCGCAATCAGGATAACCGCCGCGACGGCATAGGCGAGCAGACGCCGCACTGAGCCGATGCCGAACAACCGCTTCGGGCGAGCTGCCTCCTCTTCGAGCTCCATGATCGCTTTTCTTGCATTGGCCATCGCACGCTCGGTCGATTCCAGGTCCGGCTCGATCCGGGACAGGGCCTGCAGCCGTCGCAGCAGCTTTCGCTCATTGTACTCAGACATCGCCCGACCCCTTCCCGGAGTGCACCGACCTGGTTCGATTCAGCATATGAATAAGTCCCTGCCGGGCGCGATGGCACAGGGCCCGGATATGATGCGGGGTCATTTGCAGTTGTTCGGCAATATAATCGTACGACTTGTCATCGATGTATCGCATAATAACCGAATTCCGACTCGCCTTGTTCAGTCGCCCGATAGCGTCGAGCACTTCGGAGAGTTCTTCGCGGCGAATCAATTCGTCCACGACAGCTTCGCCGGCGGCGGATTCTGCGACCTTCTCTTCTAATGAGACATTGCAGTGTTTCTGTTTCCTCCGCCAGTCGAATGCAAGGTTGATGGCCGTCTTTCGGGCATACGCATCGCGATTTCGGGCCCGATCCAGACCGCTGGATTGACTGAGCTTGAGAAACAACTCTCCCATGAGGTCCTCGGCGGCATCTTCGCGCAGCGTCAACCGCGCGAGCAACACATGAAGGCTCGATCCCGATTCTTCGAGCAATTCCAGAAGTCTCTTTTGACGCTCCTGCAAACGCACTCCCTGCATTTTCACTTCTCGCATCCCGCGATTGAACCCGACATCATTATAAACGAAACAACCGCCCCTGACGCAACATCTTTTTTGAAAAATCTTACGCGGGCGCCGACGATTGACGATTGCCGGGATATGGTCCGGTAATAGTTCTTCCAAATGTCCATTACAGGCCGTATAGTGCTGTTTAGCCCGGCCTTGTGCATGGATTCGATGACGGCGATAACGTGGATACGGGTGCGATTGGCGCACATGGACTCGATAAGACGACAGTTGCGATTGCTTGATGAGCGGCTCGATGAAAGACCGGGCGCCGGCGGCGCTATCGTTGCCCAATGCCCATTGCTGTTGCCCGCCGTCGCATTTATCGCCGCAATTGTCGTTGAAAACTACTTCACGATCCCCACGTGGCTTCTGATGGCGATTGTGCTCATGGCGATTCTGGCGGCGGCGTGGCCCGGCAATCACCGGAGGCGACTCTATTTGACCGCGACCGCGGCGTGTCTGGCGATGGCGTGTACCGGGGCCGTTCGACTCAAATGCTTCCACCAGGCGCCGCCGGACGACATACGCAACCTGATCGGCGACGAGCCGACCCTTGCCACGCTATGCGGCGTCGTCAAGACAAGCCCTCGATATGACAACCGCAACAGTTGGAAGTTCGGCCGATACACATGGACAGGCGAAAGCTGCAGCTTCTATCTGAAACTCCGTCAGGTGCGCACAAGAGGCGCATGGACAGAAGCCGCCGGAACCGTTCGAGTGCAGGTATCCGGGCGCGTTGAAGACGTCCGGCCCGGCGATTATGTCCGACTCTATTGCCGCCTCAGCAGATTCGGCGAACCGTTGAATCCCGGACAGTTCGACATCAAAAGGTCCATGGAACGAAGGAACATCCACGTTTCAGCTTCCGTAAAATCACCCGCCGGCATTGAACTGCTGCA
>QNBS01000241.1 GCA_003644175.1 Planctomycetota bacterium
TCAGCAGTGAACCGCATATTGAAAGCAATATAGAGTCGTGGGTAATCGAATACGCTGAAAAAATGGAGTTACAAAAAAACTAACAGGACAAATGCCAGCACAGGTCAAATGCCCTTATTTATGTTTTGCAAAAGCTTAAATGGGAAATGTCAGATAAATGACACAGGTGTGCTTACCATGCACAACTTCCTTTTTTTTACTATTGTGTTGGTTTGTGTAGGTCTGTCAACGGTGCAGGCGGCGGAAGAATCAGAGGCGTGCATACTTGTCTCCAAGATAGGCGACGTTATCTGTGCGAAATCAGCCAAGACGAAAGTATCGCTATTCGAAAACTCTGATGCAAGAACAGTTATCGAATGGGCCCTGGAAAACGGAGATGTCACTATCCTTGAGCCGGGAACGTATACGGTACATGACGCGGTGAGAGTCTCCAGGTCCGGCACGAGTCTGATTATCAAGGAAAGCGCTACGCTCCGGATGCCTTGTGGCACTGGATCGAGTTACGTCTCAGAATACGGCGCAGACTACTATCCCCTCATCTACGTTGCTCCACGCGACGTATTTACCAGAAGCAGTAGGCTGGAGAATGTCAGTGTCATTAATTTTGGAACTCTGGAAGCGTCCGGAAAGACGGATCAGCCAGGAAGATGGGGCGGAGGTGCGTGTATCATTTACGATGGACGAAAGTGGGAAAGAACATGTGGGATCGTTGGGGGAACGATATTTTCGTCGGGGGTGTTGACTGGCAGCCGGGGCGCGGCTTTGTGGATCCTCGATTGTAAGAAGACAGAGATACCGCTGATGTGCGCTGAACATTACGGAAATGGCGTCGTTGCGGCGGAAGGTTGTGAAGATCTCAATATCGGGATTCTTGCCGGGCTGGCAGGTGAAAAGGCCGAGGAAAATGAAACGATTGACCTCAACTATTTCAACAGGAACGTTCGCATGGGAACGGTGATAGGCAGCGCCCCGTCCGAAGAGATTGTGGACATTAACAATGCCGTCAATTGCACTGTAGAGAATATCGTCGGGTACGGAGACCCAAAGCAAATCCACCTTTTGGGGACAACGACTTATCCTATTACGGGGGCCTGGATGACTATGAAGCGGCCAATCAAGAAATCCGTAGGCACTGTGGCGAAAAAGACGGAAGTGGTAAACAAGAAGGTCAAGGAATGGAAAAGAATTACCGAAGTGCCGCCACTGCCTGGGTCTCTTCCACGGTTTTCGGTAAAGGCCAAACTTATCGCTGTGTTTGAGGACGGTTCTCAACAGGTCGCCTTCGACGAGACCATTAATTTTGATCTGGCAGGCAGCGAATAGAATTTAAGGAGTCAGGAGCCTTTTAGTTGACATGTATAAAAGTTTGATAATTTTAGTTTTATTTGTGATCTGCGGCTGCGGAGGTAACTACGACATAGGCTTTACGGATACTTCGCCAATAACAGAGCCTCTCTTTATTAGCGGCACAGGCGACTACCATACATATCGCATCCCTGCGATGGTTGTAACGAACAAAGGAACTATCCTTGCTTTTTGCGAAGGGCGAAAGAACAGCAAATCAGATACCGGTGATATCGATACGCTGCTTAGACGTTCTACTGATAACGGAAAAACATGGAGCGATGTACAGATCGTCGCCGATAACGGAATCAATGTTTACGGGAACCCCTGTCCGGTGGTTGACCGTCAAACGGGCGCTATATGGCTGCTATCGACGTGGAATCTCGGCAGTGATCACGAAAGACGTATTATTGACGGGACAAGCAAAGATACGCGCAGGGTTTTCATAACCTCCTCAACTGACGATGGCTTATCCTGGGCCAAACCAAAAGAGATCACATCCGATGTAAAACAGCCAGACTGGACATGGTACGCAACCGGACCCGGCAATGGGATCCAACTAACTAAAGGAAAACATAAGGGCAGGCTCATCATTCCTTGTGACCACATTGAAGCAGGTACAAAGAAATATTTTTCGCATGTTATATATTCCGACGATCACGGACGATCATGGCAGTTGGGCGGCAGCACGCCCGATGATATGGTAAATGAATGTGCTGTTGTCCAGCTTGATAATGGCGACCTGATGCTCAATATGAGAAATTGTGACAGAACTAAAAAAAACCGCGCCGTCTCTATCAGCAGCGACGCCGGTATGACATGGTCAAAGGTCACTCACGATTCTCAGCTTATCGAGCCGATATGCCAGGCGGCTTTGATAAAATTCAAAAACCGCCTCATATTTTCCAATCCTGCAAGTACAGATAGCCGGACCAGGATGACGGTAAGAGCAAGCGCAGACTCAGGTAAAACATGGCCTGTCGAAAAAGAGCTGCATGCAGGTCCAGCCGCATATTCGTCACTGGCTGCCTTAAAAAACGGTAACATCGCATGCTTTTATGAGGCAGGCGAAAAAAAACCCCTATGAAACTATAGTTTTTAAAAGCCTTTCGATGGAAGACTTAAGAGGCCAATAAAACTTTAGCTGCGAAAACTACACCGTTTATTGAACTTTAGTTTTCGAGATTACTATATGTTTACAACTTATAAGCATTTAGACAAAAGGGAACACAAATGAGCGGTGTTACTTCAAAGGAAAGAGTGTTAGCTGCAATTGATCTGCAAGAGCCCGACAGAGTTCCAATGGACTTCAGCGCTAACAAAGCAACTCTTAAAAGGCTCTTGAAGGACCTCGATTGCCCCGACCTGTTTAGCCTTATCGATACCCTTGGCGCAGACATCGTTGATCTGCGAGGCGTTGTTGATCCTGTTTACAAAGGGCCCGTGCCTCAGAAAAGGGAACTTGCAGATGGAGTATGGGAAAACTATTGGGGCTGGCGAACCAAAATAGAGCAGACCGCTACCGGCCCGGAAGAGATGTTTTGCGAGTTTATTCTTGCAGATAAATCACATGAAGAAATCCAGCAGCACCTGTGGCCGCAGATAGACTGGTTTGATTTTTCCGATTTCGGTCAAAGACTTGAAAAATGGCAGGGGCTTGCCGTTATGGCATCGGGTCCAAGTGTATGGCAGCACCCGAGTTTCTTAAGGGGCCTCGATAATCTTATGGCCGATCTTATGCTTGCTCCAGAGACAGCAGAACTTCTAATGGATAAGTTTACGGATTTTTATGTTGCTTACTTCGATAAAATGTTTTCGATGGTACCCGGCAAAGTTGACATACTGCGTATCGCCGATGATGTCGGAATGCAGGACAGACTTATTATGTCTCGTGAAATGATTTTGCGTTTCGTAATCCCGAGACTAAAAAAAATTGTCGACATGGCTCATTCTCATGGCGTCAAGGTAATGTTCCATTCGTGCGGAGCGATATTTGAAGTTATAGACGACATAATCGAAGTCGGTCTCGATATACTCGATCCGATACAGGTTACCGCCAAAGGCATGGACCCGCAAAAAATAAAAGATAGCTTCGGCAACAGGATATGCCTCCACGGTGCAATTGACACGCAATATCTCCTGCCGGAGGGAACCCCAGAAGATGTATCAAGAACAGTAAAAGAAATGGTTAATATATTAGGCAAAGGCGGCGGCTATATCCTATCGCCAAGCCACGTACTTCAAACAGACGTGCCGACAGCAAATATAACGGCTCTCTATGAAACAGGGCTAAATAAAGGAATTCAAAATGCATAAGCTAAGTAATTCTCAATTGCTTAAGTTAAAAAGATGGAACACCCCGACGATCTATAATGGCTGGGAGACGATAACTTCACATAACCATTGCAAAGACGGTTTCAATATCGAGCCCACCACAGACTATATGCCGCAGATGTGTTCGATGGTCGGATATGCCGTCACGGTCCAAACTCAGCCGGGCAATCCTGAACATGCAAAAAACAATCCCAATGCCTGGAGCGAATACAGAAAATATATCGCTTCAATTGACGGGCCTAAGATCGTTGTGGTACAGGACCTGGATAAACCCAACTGTTACGGCTCGTTCTGGGGCGAAGTAAATGCCAACATGCACAGGGCCCTCGGTTGTGTCGGAACAATTACAGACGGTGCAATACGTGACGTCGATGAAATGACAAACGCAGGCTTTAAAGCAATAGCAAGGCAATTCTGCGTAAGTCACGCAGTCGTTTGCCCGGTCAAATGGAATTGCCAGGTTGAAGTCTTCGGCAGAAAGATCAAACCCGGCCAGCTCATCCATGCCGACAAGCACGGTTTCCTTGCGGTTCCAGATGAAGACCAGCAGGGGCTTCTCGAAGCGGCCGTCTTCATGGATTCAAACGAGTGCGAAACAATGATCGCAGCGGCAAGAAACACAAGCGGCATACCAAAAGAAGAAATACTAAAAACTCTCGACCAAGCTTGCGAAAATTTCGGAAAAAATGTAAAACAAAAGTTCGGAGGCCATGGTGAGTGGTAATTAAGGATTGGGAGAATGATATGAAA
>QNBS01000242.1 GCA_003644175.1 Planctomycetota bacterium
AGCAGAATGAGCGAACCACAAATATTTCCAAAGCAAACTGCAAATTGAAAGATCAAAACAATGCCCTAAAAAAATTCGGTTCAAAAAAGAAAATTATAACAGTTGACAAGAGACCTCATAGCAAGGTGTCCGGTACTTTTTTTTGGTCTTCCTCTTTGTCTCAGTGTCGATTCAAGGTTCATTTTTATCGCAGTGGTCTGTGTCCCAATCAAAAAAAGTACCGGACACCTAATTCCCCTTAATTCCCCCGAAATTCGCGAATGGCCTTGTTCATGGCAAGATACCCGTTTAACGGAACATAACCTGGAATCGAGTTGCCCGACCCAAAAGCCACACCTCCATGTCCGACACTTTTTTCAAGGACTTCTAATGTATAAGTGCGAATATCATCTTCCTGACACTGACAGAGAACGTCCATGTCAACGCCTCCAAAGTTGCCTGTCCTGTTTCCATATTTTTCGAGCCAGATTGAAAAAGGTGCGATCGCATCTTCGTTGGAGTGCTTGGCGTCAATACCCCCCACTTCAATAATATCTTCCATAACATCGAAGATATTGCCGCAACAGTGCAAAAGAAACGGTTTATTATAAGAATGAATAACATCTATGATTTTACCGTACTCGGGGATTATGAGGTTTCTTATGTCATCCGGGTCAAGCAAAGTTGAGGTCTTGTAACCCAAATCATCTCCAAACCTGCAAACCGCATACATGTCGGAATAGTTCTCAAGAAATCTTTTCCATATTCTTAAATTTGTTTCCCCCACTGTCCTGAACAAATCCTTGTATAACTCAGGATCATCGAATGATATCAGGCAAAGCCTCTCATAGCCCACAATATCCTGCACGCATTCGAATATGCCATTGCCTGGACCGCCAACGACCTTCATACCTTCAACAAGGTTCTCTCGAAGTATATCGTAATATCTCGTTGCATTCGAAAAATATGAATCTTCAATCTTGTCCCATGGATAATTTTCAAAATCCTTTCTGTTCTGAATTTCTCCCGTCTTATGCCCACCGAGAGAACCGCTGCCCGGCATATGCGGACCTATACAGACTTCAAACGACACGCAGTCATACCCCATCTCTTCACAAAAAACACACATCAGTCTGAAATATTCCTTGAGATCCTCACTTTTGCCGCTCGCTAAAAGCAAACCCATGTCTACATTGAAATACTTCGTGAGAAAAGGCGGATCAATATTGTGATCATAAAGCGGATATCTGTCGGGCTCGATATTTTTTGCGGCTTGAATAAGATTATTGTAGTCTGGCACAAAACGATTCATCTCAAAGCTCCAAATTAAAGGTGTCCGGTACTTTTTTTGGGCTTCAACTCCCTTTGCAGCGTCTCTATCAACTCATCTTCGGGTACGACAGCTTTTTTCTTTCCGTGGGCGTAGATAAATCCTTTTCCCTCCGCAGCGCAGACCGCTAAATCCGCGTCGGCGCATTCGCCGGGCCCGTTTACGATGCAGCCCATCACGGCGACCTTCAAAGGCTTGTCGATTCCCGCTAAAAGTTTCCTCACCTGCCTGGCCAGGCGCACCACGTCAATCTTACATCGCCCACACGTCGGACAGACCGTCAATTCGGGCTTATTCTCGCTGTAAAGACCCAACGATTTCAATATATCCTGACCCAGACGAACCTCCCTCACCGGATCGCCCGCAAGACTCACGCGAATCGTGTCGCCGATTCCTTCGGCAAGCAAAGTCCCGATCGCCACGGCCGACGGAACCGCCGCATCTTCCGGCAGGCCGGCGTGGGTCAGCCCCAGGTGAATCGGGTAATCAAACGCCTCGGCAATCGCACGGTTAACTTCGATAGTGCGAATTACGTCTGCGCTCTTTGCGCTCAGCACAAGGTTGCTGAACTTTCGACTCTCGAACAGCCGGACATACCTCTTCATCTCGCCGCACATCAAAGCCGTCCGCCTCTTCGGCGGCACATCGATCTTGAGATCGCGTATGCTCGCCTCGTTGACGCCGATACGAATCGCAATGCCGTGCGCCTTGGCGCAATCAATAATGCCGATGATGTCCGCACGCTTCTTGATATTGCCCGGATTGAGCCTGACTTTCGCCGCCCCGCCTTCAATCGCCTCGATCGCCCGGGCGGGCGAAAAATGAACATCGGCGATCAAAGGCACATCCACCTTCTCGACGATCTTCGCAAAAGCGTCCGTGTCCGCCCTGGTCGGCACGGCAATTCGCACAAGCCCGCAACCGGCGGCAGCCAGCCTCCGCACCTGACGAACACAACGGGCGATATCGGCCGTATCCACCTTGGTCATCGACTGAACCACAATTTCGCCTCCCCCGCCGATACGTATCGGACCAACACGAACAACCCTTGTTTTTCGTCGTAAAATCACGCTAACGCCCCAATAAAGCCCTTTTATCGCGCTGCCGCCCCACAGCAAAGGCCCGCCGAACAGCCAAATCCGACACATCTTCCCAGCAGGCTCGAAAAAATCCAAATTCACAATAATTCTATCTTGTCAATAAGACGATGGCAAATTAAAATAGTATGAGGTCGGATTTGGGTTGGGGTTTTCTGTACTGCTTACAATTGCCAATTCCCGTGTGTACACGGGTAAGTAATTTTACAACAGCAACATAAAACCCCACTCGCGGGAATTTACTATCCTTAAGGGTATATAAATGCTTCGACGTTTTCTTATTATTGGCGTGCTGCCGGCGGCGTGTATTCTTGCCCTGGCAGTGGGATATCAGAGGAGTGGCGTAATGGCCGTACTCTGGACCATATTTCTGATTATCATTATAGCCTACTCGGTGGTCGGCTGGTCGCTGTATTTTCTGCAGGCGAGGTTTCTGTACAGTCCGGTCCGCGAGATCACTTACACCCCGACGGATATCAATCTGGCCTTTGAAAAGATCGCACTCAAGACCGACGACGGCCTCAAGATCGCCGCATGGCACATCCCCGCCGACAACGCAAGGTACACCGTCCTGTTTTGCCACGGAAACGCCGGCAATATGACCCACCGCCTGGACTCGATAAATATCTTAAATGAGTTGGGGCTAAACTGTCTCATTTTCGATTATCGCGGCTACGGCGACAGCCAGGGAAAACCCACCGAACAGGGGACATATCTCGACGCCGACGCCGCGTGGAAATGGCTCACGAAAAAGAAGAGGATTGCCCCGGACAGGATAATTATTTTCGGCAGATCGCTTGGCGGAAGCGTGGCGGCGAATCTGGCCGCAAAAGTCAACGCCGCAGCGCTGGTGCTGGAAAGCGCCTTTGTCTCTTATGAAGACATCGGCAAGAAATTCTATCCGTACATGCCGGTGCGGCTCTTCGCCAAGTTTCATTACAATACTTTAGACTATGTGCCGAATGTGCACTGCCCGATACTGTTCATCCACAGCCGAAACGATGAGATCGTCCCGTTTGAGTTCAGCCTGAGGCTATACGACGCCGCCAACGAGCCAAAGAGGTTCGTAGAGGTCAACGGAAGCCACAATGACGGTTTCCTTTTCTCGGGAAAAATCTACACGCAGGCGTGGAAAGACTGGCTCAATCACATTGCCGTCGAAAAAGTCGCCCCCGCAAGCCGCCTCAAACAGACCTCATAAATCCGTACGAACGGCTGCCCGCTTTGTCTCTATACTGCTCACGATTGCCAATTCCCGTTTATACGCGGATAAGTAGCTTGCGACAATAACCCAAAGCCCCACTCGCGAGAACTTACCACCCTTAAGGGTGTAGCCGTCTGACCACTCCCAATACCACCGCCTCGATTCGGCAATTCTCCGTGTAAATCGGCTCATAGGCGGCATTCGACGACTCCAGGCGAACCTGCCCCTTGTCCCTGTAGAATCGCTTGACCGTTGCATTCTCATCGTCGACAATCGCCACCACCATCTGCCCATATTCTGCGCCTGTCGCCTTTTTGCAGACAATGAAATCCCCCGTATCGATCCCCTCGTCGATCATACTGTCGCCTCTGACCTCCAGCGCAAATACGTCGTCCCCTTCTCCGAAGACAGATCGCAATGAAATCTCCTCGACGTTTTCAATCGCCTCGATCGGCGCCCCGGCCGCCACCCTGCCGCAAAGCCTGAGCCCCTCGCCGCCGCCGCCGGTTTCGTCCTGCTCCAACTGCCCGGCGTATTCAAGCAGCCGACTGGCTCGTGCGGTCAATCTCAAAGAGCGTGCCCTGCCCGTCGATTTTCTGAGCAGCCCTTTTTCCTGCAGTCTTGCGATGTGCTCGAATGCGGTAGTTCGACTTACGCCTGCGGCCTGCGCCAACTCGGCTATCGTCGGCAAATAGCAGCGGCTCTGCTCGAACCGCCGGATGTGCCCCAGTATCTCCA
>QNBS01000243.1 GCA_003644175.1 Planctomycetota bacterium
CATTCAAGGAGCCTGGTAAGAACCGTATGCGTATAGACCACCCCCGAATGATCGACTAAGAGCACACCAACATCCTCACAAGGTATGCGGGCCTTTTCTTCGCCCTCCTGCCTGACTATCAGTTGCCCTGATTTTACAGACAAATACGTCCCTGCATGCGACACCTCGATCACACGCTTAATCATTCGCCCTGTGAATCCTCCCAATAGGATCAACCGTTACCTTGTAACCTCTCAGCGTATTATAGTTCTTGCGCTGAACCAATGGCGGATTGTCCGAATCGCTCACTTTTCCAGCATAAGTGTGTGGCCGAAGCACTATTCTCCCATCTTGTATCAACTTTTGTACGCGGTGCAAAACATGGACGCCGTCCTCAACCTCCAGCATGAACATCTCATTTTTGCTTAGTGAACACACAAACTTCTTATCGTCCATATAATCCCTTCGGATAACCTGTTTATTATTCACACTGCGACGCACCGCCTCGTACATCGTCACGACTTTGCCGTCTCTCTTGATTCGTCCCTTCTTGTTGGCATACTCGAATATCTCGATATGGTGATTATTCCCCGGCGCAACCGCGCGATATTCCTTGCCCGCGTCATCCTTTATATAGATCATATTGTTGAACACATCACGGATACGCACCTTTTTAATCTGGGGTCCCTTGCCGCTCTTGCTCTTCATATACAAAGGCTCTTTCCAAACCTCTTTGCCAATCTTACTTTTTCCATCAGGGTCGATTCCGAACTCCCTTAATCGCTCATACACAATCTCTCGAACAACGGGGTCGACAATCTTAGCCGCCATAGGCAGCGTCAATGCCTCAAGCGGCTTTCGGTACACAAAAATATCCTGCCCCTTGTCGTCCTTCAAGCCCGTAGGACCATAAGATGTTTCCTCATGCAACTGGCCGCTCACCTTACGCGTCACACGGTGGGAAACGTTAATCGCGTTGATCTTTTCGGCAACCTGCTCACGAAAACCCTCCCACGGCGGATCAAACTCAATGCCGCTCTTGTCGTATTTGCTCGCCGCAAGCCCCCCTAAGTGCTTCTGCTCCGTCACCGCCGTAACCACCGCATCGACGGCGTGATGGCGATGATCGTCACGGTTCTTCAAGCCCGCACCTGTATAATCCAGGATATTATTCAATCCCCACTGGTGACGAAGCTCCGAGGTAATCTGCCCCTTCGTACCCGTCACAATACAACCCAACTGCTTCAGGTACTTCACGACCTCTCGGCTGATATACCGTGTATCGTTAAGCTGCCGCTGAATAAAATTATCTAATACAACTTCCTTCTGCCAGAACCGCCGCCTCTTGGCATAAGGCAAAACCTTAATACGCTGCAATATCTCCTCCCATTGCTCTACACGATTTTCTGCATAATACTCATATGGGGTTTCATTACCTTTAAGTCGATTCTCGTTCACATAACAAAGCGTCTTGTTCATATAGCTGTCGTCAAGAGTCCGCGAATAAGGAAGTATATGCTCGATCTGAATATCCGGATGTTCTCCGAATAACTGATGCTGGCTTATCGGTTTGCCCGTATAAGGACACTCTTTGCCGCACTCCTCCCACAGTTTGTATTTCAACCGATCATTGAATGACGGATTACGAATCCCCATCAGTTTAAGCTCCTCCTCTGCACGCTTGTTTTCCTGCTCGTTCTTCCACTGCTTCACCCGGATTTCGTCCCGTTCTTTGACCGACCCTTTTACATCACGAGCCATCTCGATCTTGATTTTCCGGGGTATCCCATACTCACGAACAAGCCCGTTGACAACCTTTCGAACCTCCCAAAGAGCCTTCATAACAATGGGATTCCGCAGATCAGGGACGCTGCCCAGACGCCGGCGCTTTTCAATCTCCCCCACAGCCTGCCGCTTTCCGTAAACCGCCTCTATCGCCTCATCCGTGCGCAAACCTGCCTCCATCTTGGGCAACAGTTTCTGAAGCGCCAACCGTGAAAAGTTCGTATACTTCGATGGTAAAGATATATTCACAACTCCATTTGCCTGTTCCTCGGAAAAACCGTACTGCTCCATCAGTTTCTCGACAAGTTCCTCGTCCTCGATATTGTCATCGATCAGCGCGTCATTGATCTCGATAATGTCCGCTTCCTCAAGCCCCTTTAGCGCCTTCGCACCGATCGCCTTCTTCAACTGAGGCACAAATTCATCACCCTTAAGTTTTGCCTTCTTCTCCGCAGCACCCTCCTCGAAGTTGAATGTCTGCGAATCAATGAGCCCCAGCTTTCTGCGAAGAGAATCGAAGTATACCTCTTTTCTGTTGCACAGTTCCCCGATAATTGTCTCGCGGTACTTGCTCAAATCCCCCTCTCTGCCGTCCGGGTTGTACAATTTGAGATTATTGACCGTCTGCAGTATGCGAAACCGCCTGGCATGCCAGTCGGCGCGGGGGCAACGTTTCTCGCCCGGCTCCAACTCGCAATCACCAATTGTCTCCGGATCCCACCGCAAAGGTCGCTGAAAAAATATCGTTTCGTCCTTGATCGCCTTTTTCAATCCATCCGTAAACAATTCCCCGTCAAATGACGCCTGCTTCGTCCATAAAGCCTCGAACTCCTCCTCATACATCGACCGAAACGTATAGTGCCCCCGTATGCGTTTCTCATGCGAATCCACCCCCGCAAAGTACTCGCCTATCGTGCGGCTCCTGCTCTCATCCATCGCCTCCGCAAGTGCCGTTGCGGATTTCACCACGACACCATCCTCCTTGCTCTTGCCGCTCTTGCGATTACTCCAGAACCCGCGCCGCTGGTTAAGATGATAAAGCACCCGCCCGAATTCATAAGCATCCAGCTTCTCGTCCAATCCCTTCGCGCGCAGCAGATACGGATCAAGCTCAAAAACTTCTTTGAGTTCATCAGGACCTTTTGGCAGCAGACCGTGCCGAATCAACATCCGAAACAGCTTGTCTTTGCGATAGTTCCGCCGTTTCCGCGCCCGGCGCGCACTCCGCGCAGTCCGCCGGGTCTCATTCTTCGAGACTTCTGCCCCCTTCGTATCCCGATCCACACCCTCCTGAAACACCCGCACACCGGCATCAACAACTGCCCTGTTGTTCGTATCAAGAAGCGCCCACCCAATGCTGTTTGACCCCATGTCCAGCCCTAACGTGTAATCCGACATTTCTATCCTCCCAAAAAAAATGTAAATTTCGTGATTTTTCTCTTGACAATTGTACTCAAGTACGGATAATTGTCAACATTGTAACTAATCCATGCCTGTGGGCTTGTCATAACAAGGGTGTCCTTCGGGACCCCGCAGGCACTGCCCCGCCGGCCGATTAATCCCGACCGGCGGGGTAATCCATATCCCCTCCCTCCACCCTTCGAAATTCGATATTTCTCAGTTCGACATCGAAGCGAAGCGGATATCCCCAAGGGACTTTACCCGCCCAAGGAGGACCCGTGGCGGATTCATTATTCCTCTTGAGCCCTTTTGCGCCTCTTGCGCCTTTTTGCGGCTAAAAATAACCCAGAATCTCGGCGTCCTCTGTGGCGTTTTTTAATTCGTGAAAATTAGTGAAGATTCGTGGCCACATTCTCTTTGGTTGCGGCTATGCTGCTCCAGGCCTTCTCGCGGCAAAACCCCATCTTTCCTTCGTGCTCTTCATATCTTCGTGGTGAATTTTATTTAACATTTGACATCTACCAAACTTTCTGGTATAATGCCCCCCACAAAATAGAACGCAGGAGTCTACCCGCCGCAGGAGGGCCAAAGAGCCTGCCCTGAGCGCAGCCGAACGGGCGCGCATCCACTATATTTAACCCCCATGGAAGTGGGGGACACACCAACACACAAAAAAATCAAAACGAACCCAATTCCCACTTTGCCATATCGGCACGAATTGCCTATATAGGCTCTATACTATTACATTTTAGTTCACTTGTCGCCGGCTGTCTGGGAAATCGCGCGATTAAAATTTGTGAAAAATAGCTGTGGCCAGAATTGCCCGCGCAGGCTATGCTGTGTATTGTGGGACTAACTTAAAGAGAAAAAATGGAATTTCAGGAGACAGGAAAATGAGACCAAACAGGTCAGTAGAGTACGGTTTAGTGGCGGTGGCGTATGTTGCGCTGCACAGCAAAGACGGCCTGGTGATGGCGGCGAAAGTCGCGAAAGCCTACGATATTCCACTTGAATATCTTCTCAAAATTATGCAGCAGTTGGTCCGAGCCAATGTCCTGAGCAGCAAGAGAGGTCCCGGCGGAGGATTCTGCCTGGCCAGGCCGGCCAACGAAATCACCATGCTTGAAATAGTCGAAGCTGTCGATGGACCGTTGCGCCAGAACATGGAGATGGCC
>QNBS01000244.1 GCA_003644175.1 Planctomycetota bacterium
AGACTGCACGATGGATTGTCGGCATGGCGGTGGGGCTCGGTGGGGCGATATGTCCGATTTTTGACGTGCAAGGCCACATGAACAGGACGGTTGAGACAATCAAGAGCAGAGTTGTTACGCGGGGTCGGCGCGGGCTTATCGGCGGTGGCATGCGGCGAAATCCGGTTCCGGTGGACAAAATGTCCGGCGCCGATCTGCCGGGCATTAAGGGCGTGCGCGCCTGGGGCGGTCAGTACAGCCGGCTGTTTGGCGACGATATCATAGCATCCGTGCGACAGGAACGTGAGGGCGATTTTCCCGCCGGGGACGATGGGGCCGCTTCCTACAGCATCCTGGCTTTATCCGGCGGCGGCGCACACGGAGCTTTCGGCGCGGGAGTCATCTACGGGTGGGCGCAGACGGGCAGGCGACCGACGTTTAAGGTTGTAACCGGCATCAGCACCGGTGCGCTGATCGCCTCCTTTGCCTTTCTCGGTCCCGAGTACAACGAAAAACTGAAGGAAGTCTTCACCACGGTTACGACAAAAGATATTTTTCACGTGCGCAGCTTTGTCTCATGGCTTTGGAAGGAGTCGTTTGCCGACACCGGGCCGTTGGAGAAACTCATAGCAAAGTACGCCGACGAGGAGGCGTTGAAGGCGATCGCCCGGGAGCACAACCGTGGAAGGCGACTTTATTTCGGCACGACCAACCTGGACGCCCAGCAGCTTGTTATCTGGAATATGGGAGCGATCGCAGCGGGCAATCATCCCGATGCGCTCAGGATTTTCCGTAAGGTGCTGCTTGCGTCGGCTTCGATACCGAGCGCATTTCCGCCGGTCTACTTCGATGTCGAAGCCGACGGGAAGCTCTATGACGAGATGCATGTTGACGGCGGGATAATCAGTGAAGCCTTCTTCACCGATTATATGCTCGAATTGCCCGCCGCAAGAAAGAAGGTTTTTGGAGAAAACACTCCAAGACCCCATGTCACCGCCTATCTCATACGCAACGGCAAGCTCACGCCGTCTCCCCAACCGGTCCGTCGCAGCCTGCCCAGGATCACGCGAAGGGCATTGCTCACATTAAGCAAAGCGCACGGCTGGGACCATCTTCATTGCATCTACGAGATCATGCAAAAAAACCGGATTGACTTCAATTACATCGGCATCCCCGAAAACTGCCGGCTCACGGGAAAACAGACCTTTGACCGCAAGGAGATGCTCGGGCTGTTCAACATGGGAATCGACCTGGTCAAATCCGGCCGGCCATGGCAGAAGTTCCCCAACGGTCCCCACGAAGGACCATAGACTTTAGGCCTGTTGCCCAAATACTAAGCACTAAATCCGAAATACTAAACAAGCACTAAATACTAAAAAACAAATTTCCAAACAGGTCTGATCGCGTCAAAATGAGGTTTTTGATTTAGGTCATTAGAGTTTTGAATTTGTTTAGAATTTAGATATTAGGATTTCGGATTTGAACTACGCTCCCTTTAGGCCGAACAGTTTAACGCTAAAATATTGATCCTGCCTGTCTTTTTGACGGTATTCTTCAAGGCGTTACAACAAGTGTATGAAGATTAGGCAGTCGTTTTTTGAGTTGCTGAACAGCCCTTGTGTCCAGAGCAGTCGTACTCTTAATCCTCAACGTATTCAAGACAGTCAGACCATCCAGATACCGCAGCCCCTGTTCCGTAAAGCTTCCATCGATAGAAAGATACTCGAGTTTCTTTTTGTCCGCCAGGTATGTCAAACCTCTGTCCGTTATATTACAGTTAACCAGGTGCAACCTTTCCAGTTTGGACAAATCCGCCAGATAAGACATGCCTTTGTCGGTGAGCCTGCTGAATCCGGAAATATTCTTTAATTGTTTGAGGCCGGCCAGACACGCCATGTCTTTGTCGCTGAAACTGTCACGGACGATTCGTTTGCCGCTTCTCCTTGCATTTGGAGACAGTGTGAGTTTTTCAAGGTTGCCTAATCCGGAAATATCCAGGATTGTGTTGTCCTGTCGTAATGAGGTGACCCCGAGTTCTTTCAAGGGCAGGCGATTCAGGCTGGAAAGCCCCTGGATAGTAAGATCCATATTTGTCAGGTGCAGGCTTTCCAGGTTCCAAAGGTTCGCCAGTTGGGCCAGTCCGGCATTAGTTACCGACGGAGCCGCAAATATCGTCAGCCTGTTCAAACCATGCATTTCGCCGAGAGAGGCCATGCCTTTATCGGTAAAACCCGCCCCGGCTATATTGAGATCTTCCAGATTTGCAAGTCTGGCAAGATGGTCAAGACTTTCATCGGTCAATGTGCTGACGCTGCGACTGCATACCCACAGGTATTTGAGATTAGCCAGTCGACTTACGCCGGCGATACCTTTGTCCGTAATCCCTTCGGTAGGCAGGTGGAGGTGTTCCATCCGGGGAAAGTTCTCCAGATACGCAAGGCCTCTGTCGGTGATTCTGGTTTTGTTGTCCGCCCTCTTGCCGAGATTAAGCGCTTTTAAGAACCGCAGCTTTGCCAGGGCCGCCAGCCCCTTGTCCGTGATGCACGAATCATAAGCCGAGAGGCTCTCCAGCCTGTCGAGGCCGGCCAGATGAGCTGCGCCTTCATCGCTGATTCGCCGAAGATTGAACAGCGTGAGGTATCGCAGCGAAGGAACATTCTTCAGATGGGCCATCCCGGCGTTGCTGAACCGGTCACCGAACAGCAAAAGACACCGCAAATTGGGCAGTTGGGCAAGATATCCCAGCCCATCATCACCGATCGCCCTGGATCGCAAGCGGCGATTGTGTATTTGATAGCCTAAGGTCAGTTCTTCAAGTAATTTCAGGTTAACCAGATTTGCCAGTCCGCGGTTTGTGACGCCATTGTCCCAGAAATAAAGTCCCTTCAAGGAGGTCAATTTGGCCACATGAACCAACCCCGAATCAGTTATTCGATCCGGCAGATACAGCCGCTGGAGTGATGAAAGCCCTGCCACATGTTTCATTCCACTGCCGGATAGATTAGTCCAGGACAGATTCAAAGTATTCAAGCCCGTCAGGTGTTTGACGTATGACAAGCACTCATTACGCGGCCCGGTCCGCTTGTCTGCAACCGGCGCAAACGCCAACTCATAGATGTCATCCGGCGCAAGCTTCAGCAGCGGCGACAAATCCCGCCACCCGTTCGGACTGATGGTAAGTTTTACCCGTTTGCCCGCAGGCACCAGTACGTCACCCCTGGCAGGGCCCAGACACTCCCACTGCCCGTCTGTTTTACAACCCCAGTGAAAAAAAGCAAGCATCTGTCTTGGCATATCCGCGTCCTGGACCGAGACAGTTCCCAGCGTACGATCCTTGGGAAAATGAATAACCCGTTCTTTGCTCTGAGGCGCAGTGACTTTCGCCTGTTGCTCTGCATATCCGTCCAGCAGTTCCGAGGCGGTGGGATGCTTCGGTTTGGGCTTGCTGCGTGCGGTTTGGGCCGAGCAGACCGGCACTGTAACAACACAAATCAGCATTGCAATTAAAATCGTTCTCTTTGCTTTTCTCATTATTTTCTTTTCGGCTTAGGCTTTTTCACCTTTTGGCTTTCAGCCTTTATTGGCTTGTCGGCATCCACCTCCCGGCCATCTTTGTTCACAACCATCAGATCCCGGCGATTTTCCATTTGTTTTCGATCTGGACGAGTGTTGCGTCGAGTTCGAACTTGTCGCCGGGCTGGTAGGTCGTCGAGCCGACAGAGAATTCTCTCTTTACGGTTGACAGCCATGTAACGCCCAGGCCGTTGGCTTCTTCGGCAGAGCTAACGACCTCCACGGGCGAGCCGATGGATTCGAGAATCAGTTTCATCTGCAAATCACCTTCGCTCTGCGGATCTTCCATGATCCGGCGGAGGTCTTCGAGGTCAGGGGCGCCTTCGACAAAACATTTGCTGATTTGATTCATATCGCGGCCTGACAAAACGCGGACAAAGCTCGTTACGGTTTGCTTGGGGCTGCTGAAGTTAAGTATACTTACGCGGCCTCTGAATCCACCGCCGTATCCGCCGCCGAAGTAGGCTGCTGGCTGGGATGATGTCCCGGTCGGCTGAGTATTTTGGACTTGTGCGCTGCCTCCTGCAAAGCCGCCTGCCGGTTGCGGTATATCCGGCGAATCGGCTGCTTTTTCGTCCACTGTCTCGCCGAAGTACCATTCCTCGAATTCTTCTTTGCTCATCTTGTTAGTGGAGTTGCCTGGGGCGAGGGCGACGGAACGGCCTGCCGAGCTTTGTGTGCCGCTGTCCTGGGCGACTGCGCCGACGGTTTCGGCGGGTTTGTCGCGGTTTGTTACATAATTATATGTGATTACAGCGCCCGTGCCCGCTATTATAAC
>QNBS01000245.1 GCA_003644175.1 Planctomycetota bacterium
ACGTTGTAGACCACACCAGCCCCGCCAATACCGCCGCGCGAAAGCCCAACCACTCACCGGCAAACAACAGAATCGCCGCCGTCGACAGCACCGCCAACAACACACTCGGCAGCCGCCCGGCCAACTCATCGGCGTCCCCGCGAATTATGCTGAAAATCGCAACCAGCCAGTAATTAAGCGGTGTCTTCTCCAACCGCGGCCGGCCGTTATAAGTCGGCACGACCCAGTCCCCGCCGGCTAACATCTCGCGCGCCGCTACCGTGACAAAACACTCATGTCCCTCCAGTGCCCTCGACGGCAGCATCCAGCCGCTCATGATCGCACTGACCAGCAGCACACCGCAGACAATAGCTACCTTTGTTCCGCCGCTCACAGCTTATCGCATCTCCATCTGAGACATCTTCATTGCCAAAAAATCAAAGCCTCTTTGGCAACCGAATATCAAATCCATCCGACACTCCACACATTCGGCGCATTCTATCCGGCCACCCGGGCAACCGCAAGAACGTATTTGCCCCGGCAAGGGCCAAAAACATTGCACTTTGCAGACGGTTTGCGTATAATACTATAGGAGCGGATTGAATATCGGGCTAAAAGGTGGCAAAATGAGACGACTTGCTCTTTTCATGGTGCTTTTTGCCTTGGCCGGCGGGCTTTACGGGTGCAGCAGTTATTACGCCCAGGGCTACGAATACCGGTATCGGGCCGGGACGATGTACGAGTATAATCAGCTTATGGACGCCTACGACGCCGACAGCGACCAGCCGCCGCCTCTGCCGCCGGTATCGGATGAGCCGGGCGAAGGGGACTGGGTACGTGTTCCGGTCGGGCCGGGGCCGGTTTATGTCTATGACGACTACTATACGCCTGGGCGGATGGTCGTTTATGACGATCCGTACTACGACTGCGACGGCTGGTACTATCCGCGAACGCATATCGCGACGTCATTTGTCTACAGCCCGCGACGACACTACCGGCGCAGCGGCCTGTCGGTCGGTTTCGGATTCGGACACGGCGGATACTATGGGCACAGGGGGCATTTCGGCCACTACGGTAGCTATGGCCACGGTTACGGCTTAGGCTGCCGGCCGTAAGCGGGCTGACGTTGCAGCAGTTAGCGGTGGGCTGATCCCGAGAAAACGGGACACCCTGTGAGGTGGCGCCCGGCGGGCACAATTCCTTGGTGCATACCACGTAAATTGTTTTTTATAAAAAGTTTGCAATCTGATTCAATATTTATATAATGACGTAATGATAATGACAGAAAGGTGTAAATAGTGTTGTAAAGGCATGAAAAATGCCGAAAGTACTTAGTGAAAGGCAATTTTTGACGATGTTGACGAAGGAAAAAAAAGGTAAAATCATTGAGGACTACAAACGCGGGGAGGCTGATACGGGGTCGCCGGAGGTTCAGATTCCGATATTGACGACCCGTATCAATGAATTGACCGAACACCTCAAAACACACCCAAAAGACCATTCGTCGCGGCGAGGGCTCTTGAAAATGGTGGGAACGAGGTCGGCGCTGCTCAAGTATGTTCGAAAGAACGACATAGACCGATATCGCAGCATTATTTCGCGGCTTGGTTTGCGTAAGTAGTGTCGGCAGCACCGCCCGATGACGGGGTAAGAGCGAAGATGCTGAAACGAACATGACCGAAAGAGAAATTCAGCAGTAAACCGAAAAATACAAAAAAAGGATCTAACCGGGTTATTATGTTTACAGTACACAAAGTAGAAAAGCAAGTCGGGGGCAAAACCATATCAATCGAAACCGGCAAAATCGCTCGTCAGGCGCATGGAGCAGTTGTTGTTCAATGCGGCGAGACGATGGTTCTTGTTACAGCGACTACGGCGGCGCCTCGAAACGAGGACATTGACTACTTCCCTCTTAGCGTTGACTATCGCGAGAAGCTAAGCGCTGCGGGTAAGTTTCCCGGCGGCTTCATGAAGCGTGAGGGTCGTCCGAGCACGAAGGAGATACTGACCGCCCGTACGATCGATCGTCCGATCAGGCCTTTGTTTCCCGAGGGGTACTTCGAGGAGGTGCAGATTCTGGTCACCGTCATCAGCGCCGACAAGGAAAACGATCCCGATGTGTTAGCGATGATCGGGGCCAGTGCGGCGCTTACGATCAGCAAGATTCCATTTATGGGCCCGTTGGGCGCGTGCCGTTTGAGCATCGTTGACGGCGAGCATGTGCTGTTTCCCACTTACGCCGACCGCGACAAGAGCACGTTTAATCTTGTGTTGGGCGGCAAGAAGGAAGCGATCAATATGATCGAGATTGACGCCAGGGAGATAGGCGAGGACAAGACTGCCGAAGCGATAGCCGCCGCCCATAAGGCGGTTGGCGAGATCTGCGATTTGATCTCCGAACTTCAGGGCAAATGCGGCGTCGAGAAGGAATGCCCCGATACGTCGATTGACGAGAATATGGAAAAGGCGGTGCGTGGGGCGATTTGTGGCGAGCTTGAGCAAGCTTACCAGATTGCCGACAAGGCCGAGCGAGGCCGTGCGATCAAGGAGCTGCTCAAGGGCGCCGCCGAGTCGCTGTGCACCGCCGCCGGCGATGCCGAGCCTGCGTGCACATCCGGTGTTTTCCGGCGTGTCGCCGAGAAGGTCCAGGGCCAGATCGTTCGCAAGCTGATCCTTTCGGGCAAACGTCCGGACGGTCGATCTTATACCGATATCAGGCCGATAGAGTGCGAGGTAGGGATATTGCCGAGGGCTCACGGTTCGGCGTTGTTTACGCGGGGCCAGACGCAGGCGATGGTTTCGGCTACTTTGGGGACGGGCAGGGACGAACAGACGGTCGACGGGCTGCTGGAGGAGTACGGGCAGGACTTTATGCTTCATTACAACTTCCCGCCTTCGTCCGTCGGCGAGGTTCGCTTTATCAGGGGCCCGGGCAGACGTGAGATCGGACACGGCGCCCTGGCGGAAAAAGCTCTGGAGCAGGTCAAGCCGCGCAACGAGGATTTTCCTTATACCATCAAGCTTGTTTCCGACATCACCGAGTCGAACGGGTCGAGTTCGATGGCGTCGGTGTGCGGCGGCTGTCTTGCTCTTATGGATGCGGGCGTTCCGATTAAAAGACCGGTTGCAGGTATCTCGATCGGCATGATTGGCGGACAGGATCGATACGAACTCCTGACGGATATTATCGGTGATGAGGACCACTTCGGCGATATGGACTTCAAGGTCGCAGGAACCAGCAAGGGCATCACGGCGATTCAGCTTGATATCAAGGCCGAGGGACTGGCGCATAATGTTATGGTCGAGGCGCTGGAGCGAGCAAGAGAGGCTCGGCTGCAGATTCTCGATGTGATGGCGAAGGCAATCAGTAAGCCTCGCGAAAAACTCAGTATTCATGCGCCGAAGATCGTCATGATAAAGATCGATCCGGAGTTTATCGGCAAGGTGATCGGTCCGGGAGGCAAGATGATCAAGGCCATTCAGGAACAGACAGATTCCCGGATCGAAATCGAAGAAGACGGCGCCGTGTGTATCAGTTGCATGGGAGGAGATGGGCATCTGGAGGCGCGAGATATTATCGAATCGATGACGACTCCGCCGACGATAGGCAAGATTTACAAGACCGCCAAGGTGGTTTCAGTCAAAGACTTCGGCGTTTTTGTGGAGATATCGCCGGGCGTGGAGGGTCTTTGCCATATCAGCGAACTTGCCGACGGATTCGTCAAGAACGTGGAGGATGTGTGCAAGGTGGGCGATCTGATAGAGGTAAAGCTGATTTTGATTGACGACCAGGGCCGATTCAAGCTTTCGCGGAAGGCGGCGCTGGCGGAACTCAAGAAGTCGGAGGATAAGGCCAAGGCCAGGGCTGCGGTGGAGGGTTGAGCAGGCCTGTTCGGTCGAAAGAAATTTGCGGGATAATCTCTTGCAGGAATATAATATAAGGGGTACAATCCGGCTAAAGTCGATGTTTGTACGTGCCAGTGGTTTAATGTAGGGAGGCGTTTATGGCTAAGGGTACAGTAAAGTGGTTTGATCCCAAGAAGGGCTTTGGGTTCGTCGTAAATGGAGACGGCAAAGATGTTTTTGTCCATTACACGAGTATCGACGGCGAAGGTTTCCGATGCCTGAGGAACGGCCAGGTCGTCGAATATGACCAGATCGAAACCGATAATGGTCTGCAGGGCAAGAGCGTTCGGATTGTCGAGGTTCAGAGCGATTCGACGGCGGCAAAGCAGGATACGGCGGCTCCGGCGGATGGCAACGGCTGAGGGCCGGCCGGGTTTGCCCGCCTGACAGAACGGATACGCCCCGCCGGGGACATGGGCGAAACTG
>QNBS01000246.1 GCA_003644175.1 Planctomycetota bacterium
ATAATTTCCTCCACGCTCCTGGATAGTTGCTGCGGGGAACTGAAGAGAAAACCCGCCTGGCCGATACGAATCAGCGCACGCCTGATCTCCGGCTGGAAACCGACGACGGCAATGATCAGGATAGCGATGAGGAAGCCCTTGTACAGGTATGCCACCCGGACGAGTCCGAACTGCTCAACCACGAAAGTGAGGATCAAAGAGCCGACGATGATTATGAAAATCACCCCCCTGAACAGCCGCTCGCCCCGGGTCCCCTGGAGGAAACTGAGAATCATGTAGACAAAAACCCCTATGAGAACGAGTTCAACACAGACGACCAGACGTTCATGGAAGGTTATTCGATTCAGGTACTCAATGATCGCGTCCAAACAACCAATCTCCCATCAGATTTGACGGCTTTTCAACTCTCAACAAATCCAAACTGTCAGCATCGGATGGGCGTACCGGGCGGATTACCTCACATACATTTCGCTGAGCCTGCTGGGCTCCTTCATCATGAGTACGCTGTCGAGATCATCCTGCATCTGCTTTGTTCGGATTTTGTTGATTAGAGTGTGCCTTATTCCGACCTCGTCGGCAGTCTCGGCAGGTGTTCCGCACCCGGCAAGTACGACGGCAAATAAAGCCAGGACGCACAAACAAATCGTGGCCCTGAAACAACCTGTAAACCACTTATTTATCATTGTTTTCCCCAGGAAACCCAAGATAACATACTCAACATCAACCCTCCCTGTCCATCGTGGCCGCCTTTGCCATCCTTGCTTAACACTATTGTAGCAAAAAAGCAAGGATTGTCAATGAAAAACCTGTCTGTTTGTATGTTTTGTGAGCGGAGGCTTATTTTCAGCACGGACACCCGCAGATCGGCCATATGCGGCGCCGGTATATTGCCAAAAAGGGAGTTCTTGACAGTAAAATCGTTCTGTCTATAATGCATTATCGGACATCGACAAGTAAGCTGCATCGGCGGTTGCAGGAACCGGCCCATCAAGTGCGACAAATCGAGAGGCACACGATGAAATTAGGCAGAATAAGCAGGATTGTGCGCATCCTCACGATGCTTCAGTCGGGACAGAATTACTCGGCCGATGAGTTTGCCTCTCTTCTGGGGGTCAGCCGACGGACGTTCTTTCGCGACATGAAGGAACTGGAGGCAATCGGGGTCCCATATAACTTTGATGCGAAAACAGGAGGCTATAGACTCGACCCGGAGTATTTTCTTCCATCGGTGGATTTGACGCTCCAGGAGGCCCTGAGCCTTCTGCTCTTAGTCCACAAGGGACGCAATCATCTGCCGCTGCCGTTTAAAAATTCCGCGCTCCTGGCCGGACTCAAGGTCGAGAACAATCTGCCCGCCGAGATTCGCCGATATTGCAGCGCATCCCTGGCGGGAGTTTCCATCAAGCCGGACCGGCACGCGCCTATGGAGGTGCTTGACCGGGTCTTTGCACAACTCCAGGAGGCAATTCGAAAGACTCGCAAGGTAAAGATGACTTACAACTCACTTTACGAGGCCAGGCAAATAGATCTGACGCTTTGCCCCTATCATTTGTTTTACAATCATCGGGCATGGTATGTCGCAGGGTTCTCGAGTCTGCACGACGCCGTCCGCACGTTCAAACTCAACCGTATCGAGACCCTCCAACTTCAAACTAACAGATTCGTCACGGGGCGCAAATTCGACCTCGCCGACTATCTCGGCAAGGCATGGTCGATGATCCCGGAGGGCAGGCTGTATCATATCAGACTGAGGTTTGCCCCCAGGGTGGCCCAAAACGTCTCGGAGGTGCGATGGCATTGCACGCAGAAGATGGCCTGGAATGACGACGGGTCGCTGACGATGGAATTCCGCGTCGACGGTATCGGTGAGATAAGCTGGTGGATATTGGGCTATGGCGATCAGGTAGAGGTCCTCGCGCCGGCAGCACTGCGAAAGCAGACCGCCGAAACCGCAAAGCGCATGGCGCAACTGAACGCGTAGGCGCCGCCTTTGCAGCCGGCGACATCAGCCCAGTCCTTACAACCCTCACTCAGTCCGCCGGCATGATTGTTTTTTCCCGACGCCGGCCAAGTGGCACAGCCAGGTCAGGCCTTTGGGTCTTTTCTGAGCGTATTAATATGAAGAAACTGTTTACTCGTACCCGGGACAAACGCCTGGGCGATGATGTGCGTTTTTTGCGTTTGGAAAGCGAGGGCGGAAAAATGAGAGGCGCTTCCTGGATATTATGCCTGGCCGTTTTGGGGTTGATATTGTTTGTAAGCGGTATCGACGATACTGTACAGGCCGACAGGCTGGAGATGATTGACGGGTCGGTTCTCTGGGGCCGGTTTCTCGGCAGCACCGAAGATACTGTCGATTTTCAGTTCATCGGGGGAACCGCAACCTTTGCCCTCGACGACGTGCTTTCAATTACTTTTCTGGAACCGGCGCCGCCCTGGGCCCCTGCGTTCGGGCAGGATATATCGACCTACCGGGCCAAATCCGTAACGCTCCCCGCCGGAACGAGGATTCTTGCCTGGACAATAGACGGGATCAGTTCACGGGTATACGGGCCCGGATCTGGATTTACGGCCGTTCTTGCAAACGATCTGGTGGCTGAAGGGGTGGTGCTGGCCACAAAAGGCTCTGTCCTCACCGGCCGGATGGTCCGCACACAAAGAAGAGGGCGAGCGGGGCGACCCTGGCTGACCGTTGAGTTGACCTCCCTGACGGTCGGAGGAATTGCCTATCCTGTCGAAACGACTCTGGTACGCGCAGAAGGTGAAGATACACGATGGCGAACGCCGAGGTTTGCAGGAAGAATCTACAGATCGAGAGGATTAAGGAGAGGCGTTGCCGTGGGCGCCGCCGGTCCGGTGCGACCAAGGGGACGGCAGGTCGAAATCCCCGCTCGTACACTGCTTGAATTCGTATTAGCAGAACCGTTCCTTTACTCACGGTGAGCCGGCAACATTGCTATCCAATAGCGGCAGGCCCATCAGCCGAAACGACCTTCTCCGAATCCCTTAGCTGAAGTTGTAGTGCTTTCTTACCGCGCCTTTGACGTTCCAGATGCACTTTAGTCCGACCGGAAACACGACGAGATCGCCCGCCCCGAAGGATACCGAATCTTCCCCTTCGGGTCGGTCCGTTACGGTGACTTCGCCTTCCAGCACAAGGCACGTTTCGCTCTGCGTGTAGTCCCAGTCGAACTTACTGGGCTCGCACGTCCAGATGGGCCAACTCTTGCAGGTGGCGGTTTCCTCTTCGGTCGGTTTCTTTACAACGATGTCTTTTGCGGTCGGCATTTGTCAACTCCATGAATAATCCATTACAATATCATCAAGACTTTTCCAAAAACATGTCAAATCGCAATTTTGCAAAAGTCTTGTATCATGTTTTGCGACGAACGATCATTATACCCAAATTGTGCTCTCTGGCCAAATAATCCGACGATTTTTCGTCTCAGGGCTGGAAAAACCGGCGGCATTGCGATATAAAGACAGATTCGTGAAAAGGCCGGCGGTTCTCAGGAATTGCAACCCTATGGAAAAACAGCAGTTAGAAGATTTCAGGCGATGGTTTGCCGAGTATGCGGACGGGTTTTACAAAGACGATGTCTTTGTCAACGCCAACCTGAAGCTCAAAGAAGAGCACACCCGCCGCGTGTGCGACGAGATGAATTACCTGACCGAATCGCTGGGGCTTAGCGCCTCGCAGAGGGTGCTGGCCGAGACGATAGCGCTGTTTCACGATCTGGGCCGCTATGAGCAGTTTACGAAATACCGCACCTTTTCCGACGCCGGGAGTGTGCCGCACGGGCCACTGGCGGTGGAGGTGCTCGACAGGGGCAATGTGCTGGTCGACATTGAACCGCGCAGGCGAACGGTGATCGAGCAGGCGATCAAACTCCATGCGGCCAGAGAACTCGCAGACGACCTCGATGAAGACATCGGATTGTTCGCCAGGCTGATACGCGACGCCGACAAGCTCGATATCTACTATCTGATAACCGAGGTCGATACCAAACCGCCCGATGATCCGCAGGCATCGGTGATGATCAACTGGTTTCCACGGGACGAGAGTTATTCACCACGGATAATCGAAGCTATACGGGCGCGCCGGCATATTGATTATGCGACGCTCAAGACGCACATCGACATGAAACTGATGCAATTGGCGTGGGTGTACGACCTGAATTTTCCGGCGACATTTGCCAAAATCAAACGCAATCAGTATCTCGAAAAGATAATTGCAATGCTCCCGGCCGACAAAGACATCGCCGAAGCAGCCCGGCAGGTCCTGGCCTATCGCGACGAGCATTAAAGG
>QNBS01000247.1 GCA_003644175.1 Planctomycetota bacterium
AGCCCAAGGCCTCCGCCGTCCTCTGCCGATCCAACGGCAGCGTCGAGCCCGCCACAGCGCCGCAGCCTAAGGGCGATATATTCAAAAGTTTGCGACAGTTTTTCAATCTCGTGTAATCGCGCGCCAGTTGCTCGACGAAGCTCATAAGATAGGCGCCGATAACGACCGGCTGAGCGCGTTGCAGATGGGTATACGCGGCCATCACGTCGTCGGTGTGTTTGGCGGCGAGCCTGACCAGGGCCTTTTGCAGCATCGTGATTCTTGTGTGCACAACTTCGATCTCGTCGCGCATCCACAGCCGCATATCGGTTGCGACCTGGTCGTTTCGCGAACGGCCCGTATGCAGCCCGGCGCCGGCGTCGCCGATCTTCTTAATGAGCGCATGTTCGATCGCCATGTGGATGTCTTCGTGCAGCTTGTTGAATTTGAATTTGCCGGCGGCGATCTCCTCGGATATCTCAAAGAGGCCCTTCTTGATCTCGCTAACCTCCGCCCGGCTGATCAGCTTCTGCCCGCCTAACATCTCGGCATGGGCGATGGAACCGGCGATATCGTACTTATACAAACGCCTGTCATACGACAGCGACTCGACAAAATCGACCGCAAGTTCGTCCGTTTGCCCGGCGAGCCGCTTTTCCCAGCTTTTTTGTGATTCTGTCATTTTTCGCGCTCCACAAGGTTTCCGTTTCACCTCAATGCACAAAGCCGAACAATTCGTCGTCCTGCACCCCGCCAATCATAAGTCTCCCCGCCGGATATGTCAAGAACATCAATGTTGGCAACCAGCTTTGCCTGTGGCTTTTCGAAGAATCATCGAAAAAACCTCGGAAAAACTGTTACACGCCCGCATGGAAGTATCATATATGCCGAATCGGCGCCCTCCCCCGCCCTGAGACAGGGGCCGACGCCGATTCTCTCAGTCATGCGCATCCACAAATTATTTGCACCTGCCGCCCAAAATATGCCCGCGGTGTTAGATCACTCAGCGCCGGCGGTATGCAACCCGGCGAGCGACCATTCCGTGATACCTGGGAACAAAGCGGTGCCTGCGCGCCTGCGGCTCTTCGGGTTCGGCTTCGGGCTCTTTGACCGGAAAGACCGAAACATAAATCGCGCTGAACGTCCTGCCTATCGCATCGGCGGTTCCGGTGAGCGTATCCCAGCTTGCCTCGAAGAGGCCCTTTTCTTTGGGCTGCTCTATCGCAACCTCTTCGATCTGTACTTCTTCGAGCATCGGCTCCTCGGAAGGCTCTTCGCCTCCGACCACCGTTCTGTAGGCCGCCCCGGCAGTACCGGTTATGGCATCGGCTGCATCGCCAAGCGTCCTGCCGCCGGCCTCAGCGGTGCCGACCAGAGCCTTTCCACCGGCGTCGGCCGTGTCAAGGACCGTCTTTCCACCGGCGTTTGCCGTGCCGGTGATAGTCTTGCCGGTAACATAGGCTGCGCCGGCGACCCTGTTGTAACTCGAATCGATCAGACTCTCCTCGGCGGCGGGCGCCTCCAGGACCTCAGACTCTGGATTAGCACCCTCCGGCGCGGGCCCATATCTGTCCGCAAATGCAGGCGTTACCACCAGTCCCATAAAAACGCTCAGTACAATTACGACTCTTACTTTTGGCTTACTAATCATTTTCATTCTCCCTTCTAAATAACTGCCTTCGTTTTTCTTTCTAAAACCCCCGTGTACGCACCGCCCTGCTTTAGGCGGGGTCTTTATTTATTATACGTCTCAACGTCGCCTCAGGTGGTAAATGCTTCATGAAAAAGCGTAAGTAATACGGTAAAAGCCGCAGCAAAAGAGGACCCTTGCCGGTGGCGGAGAACGCAGAACAATATCTACCGAAAAGACTTTGACCACCGCAACAGCCCCCCAACATTGCCGTCATCCTGCTTGTCAAAGAGCGTTTCTGTTTTGCCGATCACAATTGGCTAATACTAAGACGGCCGATGGTCGATACAAAAGACGCAGAAAAATCCCCGGTTCGATCGCAAATTGAGGTTTACAGGCATGAATAAGTGGTTGAGAGCTTCATTGCTGCTCTTACAGATCGGAGGCGGCGCCATCGCGTTCGTCATTATTGGACGTGTCCTGTGGGAAACGAACCAGACACAGGAGACCGTAATGTATAACGCGGCCTTTCTTGTTGTATTTGCGTTCGGGATTCTGGCGGGTGTCGCCCTCATTACGAGGCCCGGATTAGGGCTTGTCATGAGCCTCATATTCCAGGGCATACAGATACCGCTCTTCGCATCGCCTGTCGTATCATACAAAATGTTCTCCGGCGGGTTCTTCAACGTTTACTGGCGCCGGAACGGCTGGGGCGCCGATTTCGCCTTCTTGGCAAGCCGCTTTGACTTTTACCTCAACGGCGGCGAATCATTGTTTCTCGGCGTCAACATCCTGGCTCTGGTTTTGTTTGTCCTCTTGATCAGAGAAATGTGGTGGCATGTCGCGGAACTGAGAGACGGCAGGTTTAAGTTTGCAGACATGCCCGGCCGGCCCGCCATGGCCCACGACTCACCGTCCGCCGGAAATCATGAACCGTGGCGAGGCGTCTGAATCCACAGTCAATCAAACGCATCCGACCGACCCGGGTTTTATTGGGGCTTATTTCTTTTCTCTTTTGGTCGGTGTTTCCATCGGCGGTGCAGCCACCAGTACTGGGATGGGTCCTCGCGAATGAATTTTTCTATGTATGATGTGTATTCCTGCGTGATCCACAGCAGGGGGTCGTCTTTGCCGGCCCATTCTTCGGGCATGATAACGCGGTTGATCCCGATCTCGAAAAAGAAATCGTTGTTGCGCCGCCGGCTGTAACCCACGGCGACGGGCATGTTGTACTGCATCGCCAGAAGTGCGATGCTCTTGTAGGTGCTTGCCTTTCGACCGAAAAAATCAACGAAGACCCCCTTCTTGCCCGCATCCTGATCGACGATAAAGCACAAAGTCGAGCCTTGCTCTATAATTTGCTCCATCTTTCCGGAAGCGCCTTTCTTGTCGACGATCTTCTGCCCGGCCTTTTCGCGCACGCCGTACAGCCAACGGCTGATGAACCGGTTATCCAGCGGGCGGGCAATGCTGTACACGTCAAAGCCGAAAACGCCCATCAGGTACCCGACGATCTCAAAGTTTCCATAGTGGCCGCCGACAAAGATCATAGGCTGCCCCCCCTGCATCCTCCACTTGCTGGGCTCGATGTTCTTGTAGGTCGAGTACTTGTCCCAGTTATCGCGCTTGACCAGCCTGGGCGTAAAGAACATATCGACGGCAAGCATGGCGATATGCTCGAAACTGCGCTTGCCCGTCGCCTCGATCCACGCGGCGTCCTTGTCGGGGAAACTCGCCTTCAGATGGTCGATAGCCCGCTTCCGTCCCCGATGGTAATGCTTCCACATCTCCCTGCCCAGAAAACAAGCAAAGCGCAGGTTCGTTTTTACGTCGAACAGATACAGGATAGAGACCGCAATGCGCAGCGCCGCATAGGCAAGCCAGTCCAAAATGACATTGCGTTTGTGTTTCTTTCTTCGTTTTCTAACCGGTTTCGGGTCCATATCGGGTACTTTTCCCTTTCTTTTCCAAAAACATGTCAAATCGCAATTTTGCAAAACTTCTGCTAAACCTTGCATTTAACGCCGCACAAGAAGCCGGCGGCGAAGTTTTTGGTGCGGCCCATTATCAATTATTAGACCCCCCTGTCAAGAACCGACCCCCAAATTACGATAATCACAGCACGCACTGCCTGTACCCCTCTACCCCAACACGCGCCTCAATTCCCCATTTCCACCCCAAATAAATCAAAACCGCATCCTTGCTTTCAAGCCCGAATCACCTATAATACCTCCACTATACAAAGCGAAAGGTCAGGCAAATGCCCATACCAAAACAAGTATTGGATCTCATCAACACATTCGCCCGAAATATCGACGCATACAAGACCGGACGATACAACGAAACACAACTCCGCCGCGAATTCATCGACCCGTTCTTCACCGCATTAGGCTGGGACGTCGACTACACCGTCGGATACGCCCAGGCGTACAAAGACGTAATACACGAAGACGCAATAAAAATCGGCGCCGCCCTCAAGGCCCCCGACTACTGCTTCAGAATCGGAGGAACAAGAAAGTTTTTCATCGAGGCCAAAAAGCCCTCCATCGACATAAAAGGCGACCCGCATCCGGCCTTCCAGCTTCGCCGCTACGCATGGTCGGCAAAACTCCCCCTGTCAATCCTCACCGATTTCGAGGAATTCGCCGTCTATGACTGCCGCATCCGCCCCAAAAAAAC
>QNBS01000248.1 GCA_003644175.1 Planctomycetota bacterium
TACCCGTAATAGCCATGGACCGCGGCTCATGCCGCGAAGTCATCGCCCACGGCAAAACAGGCTTCCTCGTAAACAACACCGACCAGGCCGCCGCCGCAGTCGCCAAAATCGACCAGATAAACCGCCCCGACTGCCGGAAACACGTCGAAGAAAACTTCTCCATCGACTGCATGGTTAAGGGGTATGAAAAGGTCTATCAGCAGATATTCGAAAAAGAGGCCGGATAGTCTGTCAACTTCCAAATTGTCATCTCGCCCTCTAAAACCAAAACACAAAATATTCCCCCGAAACGGTACCGCGTACCCTTAATTATCTCGATTGGAAAAAGCTATCGTTAAGTGTTTCTTGGTTTGATTAGATTACAAAATTCAAGAGTTTTACTTTCAGGCTTATTTATGTCGGACAATTCATCGATTCTCATTTTTAATGGCATCGGGGTAGCAATACCACTAAAGATACAAGTGTAGTGCTTCAGGGAATAATTAAAGGGGTCAGACCCCAATTTCGGCAACGTAACCTTATTTCCCACAAGCTCTTAGCTCGATTTACGGCATCAGGAACCTTTTTCGCATCTTTCCCCAACAAAACACCTGTCGCGTCGTAGGCTTCGCCGTAGATGGAACAAAATCCGCAATTTTCACCTCCTAATCATCTAAACCGCCCGCCCCCAATTTGTCAATCCAAATCTCCCCCTGTTTCCTGACTCCTGATTCCCGACTCCTTTCCCCCACATAACACCAATTGCGCATGCACTATCTTGCTACGGGGCAAAAAAATAAAAAAATTTTACTCCTTTTGTCATAAGGACTTAGCGATTTTGGGCATAAGAAAAATTGCCGATTTTCGCACAATTCGCGCAAGTTCGTGCAAGGGTAGAGGGACAATTAATTGAAAATGACGAATATCGAAGGGCGAAAACCGCCGGACGGTCACCTGTTTCACCAGGTATGCAAACGAAGGAGGTTATGGGATTATGGCTGACAGTTATAGGGGTGTAAATGCTCTGTGTGAAATTCTTGGTCGCTGCCCTGGCAAGTCCAGGTACGATTTAATTAATTGGGCATGTTTAAGTCTTGGTCTTGTGTTGGAGTCTACCGGCCTCGAACGTGGAAATGGGCGCCCGGATAACTGTCATTATTGGGATTTAACGGTTGATGACCTTAGAAAAAGGCTTGTTCGACTTATTAGCGAAACCGGAGTCATGGAACAAGTTGCGGTCGGAGGCGTGATTGCTTTTCTCATTTGGTTTTATCGCAGTGAGTCCGATCCAAATAAGAGGCGGGTATTTGTCCAGGAGTACTGCGAGGTGACCGAACGCCTGGAATATGAACTGTCCCTTTCTGTCGCCCGGCGGAAGGACAACATGAGCGATGAGGAGTTGGAAAATTCGATGACGGAGGCCAAAGATAGGTTGCATCGTTATGATGCACGACGACAAGACGCAGAGGAAGCTCTCTGCTTTCTGCAGCAGGAAACGGAGGATACGTTTACAGACGAGTTGTGGGGACGAATAATGAGTGATAAACGGGGTCGGCCCCAAAGGCGCCGGAGATACTAACGACTACGAACTAAAAACTACCTTGGGGGGGGAGAAAATTGGGGGACAAGACATGTCAATTCTGTCGATTTGCCGGCCTTGCCGAGGGTCTTGATGTCGGGCGGATGGTGTGCGCCCAGGCGGCGGCGGCGACGATTATTTACAAGATCGTCGCCTGCGCCGAGACGTGCGACAGATTCCATCCTGCCGACATCGCCCGGCTGGCCGAAGGGCAGGCTGGAGTTTATCGGGGACTCATCGGAGTCATTCCGAGTCCCGGCGCGCCGGAACAGGGTCAACGGTTGTCATTCCGAGCGCAGTCGAGGAATCCATTAAATCAACATCGCCGCAGGCGATACCGCAGCTTTGCGCCTGACACTTTGACCTTTGCATTACCAGGTCGCACGCGCCTGATCCCCGTCAAGGGCGGCCCTTTCGCTATCGTCGACGCCGCCGACTATGAGGCGATCTCTAAATACCAATGGTATGCCAGACACACACCCACAACATGCTACGCCATGGCTCGACACAAAGGAAAATTTATCCAAATGCACCGCCTCATCACCGATGTCCCCAGGCGCCTCGTCGTCGATCACATAGATCGCAACGGCCTGAATAACACCAGAAAAAACCTCAGGCTCTGCAGACAAGCAGAGAACGCCCGAAATCAGGGACCAAGGCCCGGAGGCACCACAAAATACAAGGGTGTTTCTTGGCACGCCCACCGCCGCAAGTTTCGCGCCAGGATCACATACGAAGGAAAGGAGCATTCCCTCGGCTACTTCACGGACGAAAAAGAAGCCGCACGCGCTTACGACAAAAAGGCAAACGAGCTTTTCGGTCGATTTGCGTATCTAAACTTCCCCGAAGAACTCAGGGGGCAGGCAATATCGAATCCCGATGGATCGGGACGACCGAAAAATAACGAATGTCGAAGGGCCCAGAGGCCAGACGCCGGCGGAGCGCCGTCTGCGCTGCTGAGCGCTGCGAAGTCCCGATTCATCGGGACGAAATCTGCGGACAGTTTGAAAACCCTCCTTTTTCCTTCGTGCTCCTTCGTGTCTTCGTGGTTCAAAAACCCGTTTATGCCTTTTCGCACCAGAGGCCCCCCGACAAACCATGATAAACTCCCGACTGGCGAGCCCCGGCGCGCCGGGACGGTGGCGGTCGTGAAACTGTAAATATTATGGTGCCAAACGCAAGAAAAGTAGTGGAATTTGCAGAGGGTCCGGTGTATTATGACAGAAAGATTCTCTTGAATGCCGGTGGCGGCTTGAGTTGAATATCACTGAGTAGTGTCGATAATGAGTTTATGGAGATGTTATGGTAGATCAGGCCGTGTTGAAGGACTATGTGTGGGACAGCGTCAAAGAGACGTTCGAGACAATGATTGCCCTGCCCGTGGAACGGGTCGACGGCGATGCCGAACTGGAAGCGGCGCAATCGATGATCTGTGTGATTACGTTCAAGGGCCGGCTGGAAGGGTCGTTTTCGGCATGCTGCGCCAAGGCCTGTGCCGAAAAGATTGGAAAAGCAATGCTCATGCTCGGCCCGGACGATTCGCTGAGCGAGGCGGAGAGCTGTGATGCTTTCGGAGAAGTGGTCAATATGCTCATCGGCGGCTTCAAGAGCCGGGTCAGCGAAATTGCCCCGGACATACAGATTTCGATACCTTCGGTTTTCGAAGGGCTCGATATCCAACCGAAGCCGAGGACGGGCGCATCGAAAATTGATGTAGCAACAACCGTCGACGGTATGCCAATGATGGTGGCCGTTACGTACAAGAGCCAGGAATAAATCGTAATCCTGCGATGACGAAACATAACATAATGAAAAACTTGTTTTGATAAAACCGTGTTTATGGAGCGAGGAAATATTGTGCGGCATCGAATAATCTTTGTAACAGCGGTCATTGTTTTTGCGGCGTGTGCTTTTGCGCAGCAATCGGCGGTCCCCGATATCGCCAAAGCGTCATGGATATGGACCGGACCGAAGCCGGTTGCGGCAGGGGAGTGGGAGTGCTACAGTCGCAAGACGTTTGAGCTTTCGACCAAACCGGCGAAGGCTGAGGTTCTTATCACCGCCGACAATGTCTATGAGTTGTTCGTAAACGGCACTTTTGTCGGCGAAGACGGCGGCTCTGAACCGGTATACTGGCGGTCGCTTGAGTTGTACGATATTACGAAGCTGCTTACGGTCGGCGCCAACGTCATTGCGGCGCGGGCAAAGTCGTTAGGCGGGTCCGGAGGATTGCTTATTGCCGTTCGCATCCAGGTGGACAAGGACAATATCCTTCAGTTGCACAGCGGCGCCGACTGGCGGGCCAAGCTTACATATACCGACGGCTGGAACAAGACCGAGCACGACGACGGGGCGTGGAAGCCGGCGTTTGTCCTTGGGGCGCACGGCATGAAGCCGTGGGGGGCGATTTCGTATCCGGGGACTGTCAGTCCGATGAGTCTGATGCGTGTTTCGATGATGGATGTCGGGGCCGATTTTAACTGGCCGGCGGGTGTTGTGTTTGTTGGCGACTTCGTACCGCTCAAGGAGCCGAAGGACTTTGTTGTGTATGTGTCAGGCTCGCGCGCCTACTTCGAGCATGACGCCGCGACGCCGGCGGCGATGGGGCGAGAGCTTTGGAGTCTTGTTCCCGCAAAGCCGGACGGCAAGGCTGCGCTGCTTTGCGACGCCGGATCGGGCGTTATTGGCTCGCCGACAGTGTCTTATGACGGCAA
>QNBS01000249.1 GCA_003644175.1 Planctomycetota bacterium
AGATACGGGTATTGGTATTCCACAAGATAAGCAGGACACTGTATTTGAGACGTTTAGTCAGGCCGACGGCAGTCATACCCGCCAATACGGCGGCACCGGTCTGGGTTTGACAATCACAAAGCAGTTGGCCCGGCTTCTCGGGGGCGATCTTTCGTTTACCAGCGCAGAAGGCGCTGGTTCGGTATTCTCGCTGATAATCCCGGCAGGGATCGATGCAGAGCCGGCGCCATGGTCGGGCCAGGGCGTTCAGACCAAAGATGCAGCCGCCGAACCTGTGATAACGGATAATCTCGATTTCTCCGGCAAGGTCCTGCTGACCGAGGATTCGGAGGGTTGCCAGGCTCTGGCTAAGAGGATTCTAAAACGATATGGCCTTGAAGTGGTTATAGTTGACAATGGAAAAGAAGCTATCGAAAAAGCACGCCTGGAGCAATTTGACCTGATACTGATGGACATACAGATGCCCGGCTTAAATGGCATTGAAGCCACAAAGAAATTGAGGGAAGAAGGAATAACCACACCAATAGTCGCACTCACTGCCTATGCCATGCCCAAAGACAGGGCCAACTGCATGGCGGCGGGCTGTGACGACTACATATCAAAACCTATCGATCTGGAGGAGTTGAGAAGGGTTCTAAAGAAATATGTTCCTGCCGGGACTTATCACTGAACGATTTTAATTGGGATGGCCGGAAGGAAACCCGCCGAAGCGCGGCGTTTTTTACCTGTTGGTTTGCCGTTTTTGGCTTTTTGCGCGTACTGCGTGAACGCCTCGACGATCAGGTTGCCTTCGAAGCCGGTTTCCATTGCATCTTTGTCGGCCTTGAGCTGGAACGCCAGACCTTCGGGCACGACGGCTACGTTGTGCAGTGTCAGTCCCTCGGGCGGGTCTCTGAGTTCCAGTTGCATCTGCTTAAGCGCCGGACGTTTCCGGGTTTTTAATCGCACCCGGGTCGAGCCGCCGGCGGGAATCCGCACGGGGCCGTCGGTCGCCAGTTCGACGGGAGGCACACGCCATTTGGACTTATTGACTGCAACGAGCAGTTCGTTGGCGGGCACCAGATGCCGGTAAAGGAATGCCTGCATCATGTCTTCTGCGGGAACTGCGGGGCGGATTATTGTTTGGGCGCCTATCCGTGCCCGGCCCTCTAATTGCAGGGCGACCGGTTGATCGGGCGCTTGTGCGGGCGCCGTTAACGTCATGGGGATGTGGCTGCATCCTGCGGGAATCCGCCCGCCGCTTAATTTGAAACCGGCAGGTGCGTCTTTTAAGACTACTTCGATCTCGCCGTCAAATCCATCTTTTCTCAATACGTGCACGGAGAACGGAACCATACGCCCGGCGCGTATGCTGAGGCTGGATGGAGTTGTGCGAAGTGCAAAATCGGGCTGCGGGGCGCTGATGCGCAGGCGATAGGCGTGAGCTGCGCTTCCATGGCGCTGTGCATCGGCCAGATGCACATAGTAAACTCCATCGGCGGGCAACTCGGCCGATAGATACGAATCGGCCTGGTGGGTGATCAGTCCCACAATATCCTTGTGCAGGTAGCCCTCCTTGAGTTCGTGATCATCGTTCCATTGGAGCACTTTGCCGGAAACGTCAGTCAGCCGGAGGAGAGAGTCCAGCGGCGAATTGAGACGGCGAGCGAAGACTTCGGCGACAATTTTATCGCCCGAACGGCCCTTGAACCGGAACACGTCAACATCGCCGGGCTTATCGATGCGGCCATTGATGATTTTCGGCAGGTTAATCTCCTGGGCCCGTCTTGTGGTGTCGTTGGACTCGGTTTCATTGAACTCAGGCAGCGTATCGACGGCATACGGAACGGAATTGGAGCGGTGCTTGCCTTCATGGTAGGCGGTCTGCCGGATGCTCTGGTTGCCGGGCTGCGTATCGAGCGGCAATCGGGTCCTAAGGAGGTTCCAGCCGTCAATCGTAGCAGCGGTTCTGACGCCGGCTTTGCCGCCTAACGGAAATGCCTGCGTAATGAACGGTTTTTCGCCGACGGCGATACGGTAGACGAAATCCTCCCGTCCGCGATAGATGGAGTCGCGAATCTCCAGTTCATACTCGCCGCTTTTGGGTATCTCGTAAAATAGAACCGGGTCGGGATTGAAGCGGTAGTCGTCGGTAAAGGCGACCTCTTTTCCGTCGGCGTCATAGAGGGCAAGCGTCGCCTGGAACCATCCGGGGACGGCATCGGCGAGATAGGGAATCAGGCTCCTTGCATGGGCCTCTATCACAAGTCGCCGGCCCCGCCGGGCACGAAAACGGAAGCGATCTACGTCGCCGGGCATGATCTGTCCGTTGAACAGGACGGGCGTATCGAAGGGCTTTTCCTTCGGCAGGTCGGGCAGGTTGCGAAGGGGCGGCCAGGCCTGCTTGTTATTGGGCTCCAGTTCGCGGACCTCCGGCAGCAGGCCCACGTCAAAGACCCTGGGATTCGTCAGGCCGGTGGCGGTTTTGATCCGGAGTTCGCGTCGGCCAGGCTCTGCACCGGGATCGATCTTGATTCTGACCAGCACCGCTTCTGAGATCTGCCGGTTTAGCTGCTGCTTTGTGCGGGGGGCAAAGATGATATTAGATATATGCGCCAACTCTCTGAGGCTCTTATTCTCCAGGTCATACAGCAAAGGATGGTTCGGCATTTTTGTCTTTATGGTCTCTGCTGGTTTTGCCTTTTTCGGTGTCTCTGTTTGAGCGGCAGTCTTTTGTTTTGGTCTTGGTTTTGCTTTGGGCCTGGGTTTGCGTTTTGGTTTTGGCGTCGCCGGACGATTGTCGCTCTTCGGCGACTTCGGCGACAATTCCGCCAGCCGCTTGTCGCGGACTTCCTTGAGACGCTGCTGGATTAACGTGCGCTGTTCCTTGTTGAAATTTCTGGGCGGCCTCATGTACTGAATCACTGAGGCATTAACTCCCTGGCCGGATACGTATACGTCGGTTGCTCCTTTGAGGAACTGTCCGGCAACTGTGATTACGACATCGGCGCCCTGCCGGGCGCCTGCGGGGTAAATGTAGCCGATCTGCGGCTGGTTTGCACCAATCTGGGCCCATGCAGTCGCCATGCAGAAAGGCAAGGCCGCAAATAACAATCTCCGGATAAATGACATGTTTGAACTTCCTGGATTTACACAATTTCCTTGAGACGCCCGGCGCCGTCTTTGGCGGCGGGCATAACCTTGAGGTCCAGCCCCCGCGGGTTCGGCAGTGGTCCGTCAGGGTCGATACCGAGCAACTCGTACATGGCGCCGATCAGGTCCTGCGGATACACGGGACGGCTTGCCACTTCCATGCCTTTTGCATCGGAAGCCCCGACGACATGGCCTCCCTTGAATCCTCCGCCGGCAATAACTGCGGAAAAGCATTTTCCGTGGTGCGATCGTCCGCCGTTCCAGGGCGCTTTCCACTGTATCTTCGGGCCTCTCCCGAATTCGCCGCTCCACCATATGATCGTGCTGTCGAGCAGTCCGCGGTCGGAGAGGTCCTGAAGCAGTGTGGCGAAGCCTGCGTCCAGTTCCGGCAGCTTGCGGCGCATGATCTCGAAGTGCTGCTTGTGGGTGTCCCATCCTTTGTAGTTGATCGTTACGTATGGCACGCCGTGTTCGACCAGCCGTCGCGCCATCAGGCAGGACTGGCCGAATGTGTTGCGGCCGTAACGCCGGCGCACTTCGTCGGTTTCCTGCGACAGATCGAAGAGCTTTCTTGCCTCCCCCAACATCAGGTCGTAGGCGCCTTCCTCACACTCGTCGAGCTTTTTGAAGTGCGGATTGTTCGGCATCGCCTTGCCTAACGAATCGAGCGAATGCATCAGCTTTCGCCGATTGCTCTGGCGCAGATCGGAGATTCCTTTTGCAACGATCCCTTCCACATCGAAGGGCTCCCGGTTGGGATCGCCGCCGGTAGCGAATGGTTTGTATTTCGGCCCAAGGAAACCGGCCTCGGAGAAACGTCCCTGAGGCCGGGTCAGCACGATATAGGGCGGCACCAGCCCTCTGTATCCTTGATCGACCCCCTTGAACCTCGCCACGACGGCGCCGACAGAGGGATAAACCAGCCGGCCCGGTTTGTGTCCTGTCTGCACCATATAGGACGCCGTTTCATGCGCGTTAATGCCGTGCGTCATGCTTCTGATGATGGAGTACTTGTCGGCCTGTTTGGCGAGCAGGGGCAGCATTTCGCAGATTTTGATGCCCTTTACGTTGGTCTGGATGGGATTTTTGAAAGGACCGCAATAGTCGTAGCCGGCCTCGGGCTTGGGATCGAAC
>QNBS01000250.1 GCA_003644175.1 Planctomycetota bacterium
ATGCATAGTACAGCCGCGGCATCAGTCGGGCCCGGCCGAGTCGCCGGATCGGACGCTCTGTTGCCGGAGGATTTTTTGTCTTTGCCGACAAAAAATCTTTTCGACCCCGGAGCCCGGATGGCTTATAATCATTGTTTGGGATTTTTGCCCGGTCCGACCGCCGGCAGGCAGCGCAAAAGGTCTCGAAAGGTCTGAAGGAACATGAGTCGAATTAACCGGATATTGTTTTTGATTTGCCTGGCCGGACTGGCGTTGTCGGCAGGCTGCGAAGACGCCGCGCAAAGGACGGGCAAGTTTACGGACGAAGAAATGACGCAGATTCCTCTTGCCGGCCGCGCCAGACCGCCCGCTCACTCCGACGGGCTTGCGCTGAGTGTCAAATCGGAAACGATTACGATCGGCCAAATCGTAACACCCGTCATGAACATGCTCGAAGGTAACGTGGCGGCAGGCGGCGGTTGGGAGGATTTCAGTGCCCGGGCCAGACCTGTTGTCAAAGATGCAGTCATCAGCAAGATCACCGACATACTGCTCTACCAGGAGGCCAGGAAAGAGGCGCCGGAGAATATTGACGAACTGCTTGACACCGCCGTGGACAAGGAAGTCGAGAAATTCATAGCCGGTTACGGAGGTAACTACGCACGGGCGCAGGAAGCTCTTGCCGAACAGGGCATGGACTGGCGGCGGTATCGTGAATTTCAGAAGAAACTGCTGCTGACAAAGCAGTATTATATTTCACAGAGTCTTCTGGATAACAAGCCTGTTTCGCACAGCCGGATGTTGGAGTATTACGAGGCGATGCAGCAGGAAGGTTTTCAGTTCACCGGTCTCCTGCGAGCGGAAGATGTAACATGGCAAGGGTTTATCGAGTTTCGCCTGATTGATATTGATCTTGATAAAGTAGAAGTTGGCGACGGCGAAACCCGCAAGAGTGCGGCGCTTCGAGAGGCGGGCGAACTGATTGAAAGGATAAAGCAAGGTGAAGACTTCGGCGAACTGGCCGGGGCGCATTCCGACGGCCATCGTAAGGAGATGGGCGGCTTATGGACCCGGGTGTCGGAGGGTTCCAATCTGAGGCCGCCTCATGACGTTCTTGTCGGGCTGGCTGAGAAGATGGAAGTCGGCGAAGTTGCCGGTCCTGTCGAGTCGGATGGGCACATTTTCATTATGAAGCTCGAACAGAAGCAAAAGGGCGGGGTCGCGTCATTTGAAAGCCTTCAGTCGAGAATCGAAATGGATATACAGTTGGCGCGACGGAAGGCGCGTTTCGACAAGCTGATCGGCAAATTGATGAGCCGGGCGAACATTTCGGGCCTGGACCGGTTCATTGACGTATGCGTGGAGAAGGCGTGGAGCCGGTGGCGGGCGACCGGGTCGCTCAGCAGCAACTGAATCCGCCGGATTGCGACCGGCGGGCTTTGAGATATACTCTGATGAAAATTATTGCACACGGTATTGATCTTGTGGATTTCCCGCGACTGGAGACGCTGATCCGGCGCCATGGGGAGCGGTTTTTGAATCGTGTTTTCACCGAGCGCGAGCAGTCCGACGCCGATTCGGTGCGGAATCGCATAGAGAAACTTGCCGGGCGGTTCGCGGCGAAGGAGGCCGTGCTCAAACTCATCGGCACGGGCTGGCGGGGCAAGATTGCCTGGACCGACATCGAGATCGTCAACAATCCCACAGGTCAGCCGGTCGTAAAAACCTCCGGCGAGGTCAGGCGGATCGCCGACAAGGCGGGCATCGAGCAGATCACCCTGAGCATCACCCATACGGCAAACTTTGCGATTGCCTCGGCGGTGGCGGTGGCGGAAGCAGGATGAAGGCGGACCGATTTGACTGTATCGTCGCAGGCGCAGGCCACGCCGGCGCAGAAGCCGCATGGGCCGCATCGAGACTGGGGGCAAAAACACTGCTTATCACGCTTAGCCGCGGCACAATTGCCAAAATGAGTTGCAATCCGGCTGTCGGCGGGCTTGCCAAGGGACAGATCGTGCGGGAAATCGACGCGCTCGGCGGACTGATGGGCCGGGCGATCGACGCAACAGGCATTCAGTTTCGCCTGCTCAATCGCTCCAAAGGCCCCGCCGTGCAGTCGCCTCGCGCCCAGGCCGACAAATACAAGTACGCCGACTACATTGGCAATCGTCTCGCCGCCGCCGACAATCTGACTATCGTTGAGAACATTGTTGCAGACATCATCGCCACCGATGGGGCTGTCTGCGGTGTCGCGTGCAAAGACGGCGCGGTTTTTCATGCTCCGGCTGTAGTGATTGCCACAGGCACGTTTCTGCGGGGACTGATGCACATGGGCGAGGTGCAATGGGAAGGTGGCCGACTGGATGAGCCGGCAAGCAACGAACTCAGCGGCAGTCTGAAGCGATTGGGACTCAAGCTCGGCAGATTGAAGACCGGCACACCGCCGCGGCTGGATGCGGCGACTGTGGATTTTGACAAGACCCAGGTCCAGTACGGCGACGAAGAGGCGATGCCGTTTTCATTCATGACCGACCGGATCGACCGGCAGCAGGTTCCATGCTGGATCACCTGGACAAATGAGAAAATCCACAAGCTCCTTCGGGATAACCTCCACCGGGCCCCCATGTACACGGGACAAATCCAGGCGGCGGGCGCCAGGTACTGCCCCAGTATCGAAACGAAGATCGTGCGATTTGCCGACAAGGACCGCCACCAGGTCTTTCTCGAACCGGAAGATGAGGCGGTTACGACGATTTACTGCAACGGCATCAGCACATCGTGTCCGAAGGATGTCCAGGAGCGGATGATCGCGATGCTGCCCGGAACCGAAAACGCCCGGATAGTCCACTATGCCTATGCGATTGAGTATGATTATGTCCCGGCGATCCAGCTTCGGGCGAGCCTCGAGACGCGGGCGGTTGCGGGCCTGTACCTTGCCGGCCAGATAAACGGCACCAGCGGCTATGAAGAGGCGGCGGGCCAGGGACTCATCGCCGGCGTCAATGCCGCCCGCAAACTCAACGGCGCCGATCCGCTCGTCCTGGGCAGGGACCAGGCCTATATCGGCGTGCTCATCGACGACCTGCGCACCAGGCGGATTGACGAACCTTACCGGATGTTCACCTCGCGCGCCGAGTATCGTCTGGCGTTGCGGTCCGATAACGCGGACCGAAGATTGACACCAATCGGCAGATCGGTCGGGCTTGTCGACGACCTGCGTGCGCAAAGGTTTGGCCGTAAGTTGGCCGACATCGAACGGTTGACCGCATACCTCAAGTCCAACCGAAGATACGGAAAGAGCTTATGGCAACTGCTCAAACAGCCCAACTCGAATCTGCCCAACGATCTCGCCGATGACGAAGCGGTCAAGGGTCTTGCTGTCGGGCCGGATGTAATCGCCGCTGCCTGCATTGACGCGAAGTACGAAGGCTACCTCGTCCGCCAGAGGCGGCAGATTGCGGCATTTAGAAATCTGGAAAACATAAAGCTTCCCTGCGACCTGGACTACAACAAGATAGGCCACCTCCGATTTGAAGCAAAATAGAAGTTCACGATCCTTTGCCCGCACACATTAGGGCAGGCCTCCAGGATCGGCGGCATCACACCGGCGGACATAACGGTCATACAAATCCACCTCAAGAAACGCGGCGCCCTTTAGTGTGGTAAATTACGGTTTGTTACTCCCCCTGTTTTTGGTATTGCTTTGTCCTTAATTACGCAACGCATTATACCCTGGCGCGGCATAGCCGCAACCAAAGAGAAGGTGGCCACGAATCTTCACGAATGGACACGAATTATTACTGATTTTAATGGCCTCAAAAGGCACAAAAGAGCTTGGCCGCGAAAAGGCTCAAAAGGCACAAAAGAAACAAAAGTTTCTTATCCTGGGATTGAGACTTAACCTTCTGCATTTCAAGCAGTTATGAAGGGCCTCATAGAAAAACGTGCATAAAAAACAAGAAATTGACGGATAGTAGTGCAAAAAATGGCGACAATCGCAGCGCAGCGAAGATCCCGAAGGAAGTTTATCCCGAAGGGAGTTTACCCGCCGAAGGAGGGCCGCAGGCGGACCGAAGGAGGCCCCGCGGCGGATTCAACAGAAAGCTCGTCCTGAGCGGAGCCGAATGGATCGTCGATCCCCCCCCCCCACTAACGACTAAAGAGGCTGTTGCCCAAATACTAAGCACTAAATCCTAAATACTAAACAAGCACTAATTACCAAAATTCAAATGTTCAAAACGGCCTTGGTCGCGTCCGAATGAGCTTTTAGATTTTGGAC
>QNBS01000251.1 GCA_003644175.1 Planctomycetota bacterium
GGACTCTCCGCCGGTATTCGACGGCATGATCGCGGCAAACGGCCGTCTCTTTGCATCCCTGCGCAACGGAACCATTGTCTGCCTGAAGAAATAATAGCAGACGTGTAGTTACAGCAGTATATTTGGTTTGCAGCAAAACAGCCCCAGGCGTACAATATAGCTGTTGACGGGAACAGAGATACTGTGTCTTAATGTATATTATTAGTTGCACTTATAAATGAACATCGAAACAGCCAGGATATTCTGCGATCTGGTGGAGTTGCAGAACTTCAGCCGCACTGCCGAAAAAAACGGGATAAGCCAATCGGCGGTGTCCCAGCAGATCGCCCAGCTTGAGATGACACACCATTGTCAACTCATCAGCCGAAAAAAAAGGCCCTTGTCGCTTACCCAGGCCGGAGAGCTGTTTTACCAGGCCTGCAGGGACATACTCGAGAGATATGACCGGCTCAGCAGCGAATTGACCGTACTGCAAGCCTCTTCGGCGAGAATAAATCTTGCGGCAATCTTCAGCATCGGCATGCACACGCTGCAGCCGTATGTAAGGAGATTCATGGAGATGTACCCCAAGGTCAATCTGTCGGTGGAGTACTGCGGCGCCGGCCATATCTACGAGGGTATCCTGAGAGGCAATTTTGATATCGGTGTGGTTGCGGTCCCCCGGATGGACAGGAATATCGACGTATTTCCTTTTGAAAACGAACGCCTGCTCCTTGTCTGCAGCCGGCAACATCGGCTGGCGGCAGAGTCAACTGTCGATATCCATCAACTGGAGGGTATCGACTTCATTGCCTTCGCCAAAGACGTACCCAGTCGCACACTCATCGACAGCATCCTCAAACAGCACAATATAACTGTGCGCGCCGTCATGGAATTCGACAATACCGAGACCATCAAGCGGGCGGTCGAAATCAACTCAGGTGTAAGCATACTGCCTGAGCCCACTGTCGCCCCCGAGTTAGCCGGCGGTACACTGAGGGGACTGCCCTTTCGCAACCAGAACTTCTACCGCCCGACCGCCGTAATTCTGCGTAAGGACAAGATATTGAGCCAGGCAGGCCGGTATCTGATTGAACTGCTTCAAAAGGGTCTGGATAAGAAGTGATGGCAATAACGACGGTTATCTTCGATTTGGACGGAACAATCACCCGGCCATTCCTCGATTTCGACGTCATACGAGCGGAAATGGGCTTGTCTGCCGATGCCGGGCCCATTCTTGAAGCCATGGAGCATATGTCCGCCGAAGAAAGAATACACGCCGAACAGGTTCTGCTCAAGCATGAGAACCGCGCCGTCGACGAATCGATCCTCAATGACGGCACGCGCCGCACCCTGGACGCCCTCAGGCGGCGCGGTATCAACATTGGCATTCTGACTCGGAACAAACGCGAAAACGCCCAGGCAGTCGCAAAAAAGCACAATCTCGCCTTCGACGCCATTGTCGACCGCCAGGACGGCCCCGCCAAACCAGACGCTTTCGGCGTCCTGCGACTGTGCGAGATTTTCGCAGCCAAACCCTCTGAAACGCTTGTGGTGGGCGATTTTCTGTACGACCTTCTCAGTGCAAAAGCCGCCAATGCAACCTCCGTACTCCTGAAAAACAGCGAAAAAACGCAAAAATTCGCGGAATATGCTGATTTTACCATTACCTCACTTGACGAAATACTCCACATCATTGACAATATGGACGACAACACCGAAAGAGCAACAGATGTTTAAGCTTATAAGTACATTACTGTTTATGTCGGCAATATTGACAGCATGCCAGGGGCAGGTGTGCGAGAAAGGCGATTCGGCGCCCAGGCCCCCCGCCTTGGCCGGATGCACCAAACCTGACTATTGCCCTCGGCAGAGCCCTCCCGGGCAGCGTACTCTCGACGAAATCCTCGATCGGCTTCGACAAAGCACCGCCGCCCTGAAATTTTATCAGGCCGATATATACTACCTGTTTATTCAGGACCCGGAACTGCTCGACTCGCGAACCATCCGCCGAGGGGTCATTTACTACCGGAAAGACAAAACCCGCTCAAGGGTAAGAATAGATTTTAAGACCCGCAAGCAGGATGACGGAAAGGAAGAGAAACACCGTGAGCAGTTTCTCTTTGACGGCGTGTGGCTCACCAAGATCGACTACCAGCTAAAGACCGCCGATTTCTATCAAAAAGTCCCCGAAAACGCACCCGTCGACGTCTTTGAGTTCATAAGCTATAGTTTCCCCATCGTGGGTTTCTCAAAGACCGAAAATCTTCGTAAGCAGTTTGATATAAAGATCTTAGCCCAACCCGCCGACCCCAATAAACCGGTTAAGCTGCTCCTTAAGGCCAAGAAAGATTCTGCGTATAAGGATGACTACCGGGATATCGATTTCCGGATCGACGGCAGGAGCTTTCTTCCCTCCAGGATCGTGGCAAGATCCACCGAAGACGATATTTACGATGTCCGATTCCTTAATGTGGCGAGAAACAAAATTTTTAAAAACACGGTTTTTACTGTTGAAATCCCTGAAAGTTTCAGTAAGAATAGGCATCCGCTTAGTAAGAAGGAACTTGAAAGAAAGAGATAATGGCGAACGGGCTGGTAATATACTATTCCAGAAGCGGCAACACAAAGCAGATGGCCAAGACCATCGCCGAGGCGATGAACGAAGCCGATTTGCCGACGAAGTGCAAGAGCGTAAGCGACACCACTCTTGACGACCTTCAGGCCGCCGATGCAATCGTGGTGGGCTCTCCGACGTACTACGGCCGCCTGGCGGCGCCCATCGCACAGTTCTTCGATGATTCGGTCGCTCGCCACGGAAAACTCGACGGCAAGGTTGGAGCGGCGTTTAGCAGTTCCTCCAATATCGCCGGCGGCAACGAAACGACTATTATGAGCATCCTTGAGACGCTGCTGATTCACGGAATGATCGTACAGGGCGATCCGCAGGGCGATCACTACGGGCCCGTTTCGATAGGCAAGCCCGACGAACGGGTCATTAAACAGTGCAAAAGACGCGGCCAGAGAATAGCCCGGCTCACTAATAAGCTGTTTCCGTGAGAGGTATCGGCGATTGGGCGTAGAATAAACGTGTTTATTTTTAGTTGACAATCTGAAAAAAGCGGATTAAAGTTTTTGTGAACTACGATAAGGACATTGACACTCTTTTATGGAGGACCGTATTAATGCAGGAGTACGAAAACCTTAAGGTATTGGTTGCTGAGATTGAATCTGACATCGACAAGGCCGAAGGTGGAAACAAGGCCGCAGGGACAAGGGTCCGAAAGCAGATGCAGCAGATTAAGCAGTCTGCTCAGACCGTCCGTAATCGGGTGCTTGAACTCAGAACCCAGGAATAGCCCGTAACTCGCCCAATAAGCGTGTTTTTTCAAGCCTGTTGCAAGACAGGTTGGGAAGTGGTGTGTTGTGTTTTCACGCCCCCGGTACCGGTAGTTATTCCGAGGTAATCAGATGCCCCCACAGTTGTTGTTTGACTTGTCGCAGATCGACCTGACGCAGATCGAGTATACCCGCCAGGATATCGCCGAGGTGAACCCCCAGTCGTATGAAATGTCGCAACTGGACGCTATTATCTGGCACGATCTGGATAAGCTGCTTTGCCTCGGTTATAAGGACGTTACGGAAAAGGAATTCTGGGTGCGCGGTCATATACCCGGCAGACCCATCATGCCGGGGGTGATAATGGTCGAGGCCGCAGCGCAATTAGGAAGCTTCTTTATGAAGAGGATATACGGACTCACGGGGTTCATCGGTTTTTCCGGAATCGGCAACACCAAGTTTCGCGATACAGTTGTGCCCGGCAGCAGACTGTATCTGCTCAGCCACATCAGCAAACTCAGAAGCAGGCAATTCAGCGCCACAGTGCAGGGAGTCGTGAACAATAAGATAGTTTTCGACACCGTCATCTCCGGCATGAATGTTTAAGGCCCGCCATGTTGCAGGATCTTTTCGACGGCTGTTTGGAAATAGACCCGACCCAACAGACAGCCGAAGCACTGAGCCATGCGGACAAACCGTTGCCGACATGCAAGGGTGTCGTACTCTTTGCCGATGCGTCGGACAGGAGCGTCTGCTTTCTCATAGCCGCCAATATCCGCAGAATCGCCAGGCGCCGCCTTTTCCCCCCGGAGGACTCAGGCCTCAGTAAACGCGCTGATATTTCGCCTCTTGTACGACGAATTTACTACCAGTGCTGCTACAACGATTTTGCAAGCACATTGAAATACTA
>QNBS01000252.1 GCA_003644175.1 Planctomycetota bacterium
CCTTGAGTTTGGCCATGTCTTCGGCGGAAATGCCGTCTTTGCAAATGACGCCTATGGCGTCGTATAACCTGTCGTATATCTTTGTCATCAGGGGCTTGTTGAGTTTCATTCCGAGATTTATCATGGCGCCGTCATCGAGATAGGGGAGAAGGGTGTTGGGTTTTGCCGGTGATTTTGACGCGGTAAGCATTTTGGCCAGAGGCTTGCCCTTGACCGCCGAGACATCGATCGAAAGCCTAAGGGCCTCTGCGCCCGGAGTGGCGGAGAAGCTTGCGGTATCGACCTCATTGAGAATCACCTTGAAGATTTTCACATACATGTTCATCACTTCGGCCGGTGAAAAGGGGCGTCTGGCCTCTATCTTCTTGAGGTGTTCGGCGGCCTTGTCGATCCGGGCAAACAGGAGCGGGCTGAAAACCTTGCCCGCGCGCTGCACATTTCCATGCGCCCAGAAAGGCGCCTTGGCGGCGGCGGTTGCCCGGCGTTTGCCCAGAACGGAAGCAAGTGATTTGGCTTTGCCGCCGGAGATCGATTCGGCGACGGCGACGAGTTCGTCATAGCCATTGCCCGGTCCGACGAGCGCGTACGAGCCGACTTTTGTGATCAGTGTTACTTTGTTGCCCGCGGATATCTTCGAGACGCCCTTCTTGTCCGGTTCGTGGCAATTGGGATTGTCGGCGACAAACTTGTCAAAGTCGGTTAGGGGTACGAGGCCTGCAACGAGAAACTCTTTCGGTTTTTCCTGAGACGTTTTGGACGGAGTCAGTACGCCGAAGATCACAAAGTCGCCGCCGGTCTTAACGTTCTTGAGTGTCGGATCGCCCAGGAGCCGGGCAAGCGGCATGCGCGCCATCATGCTCAGCGGCATCGGCATGGGCGAGAGTCCGGCGATATACTCGTCGACAAGCCCCAGGGCCTTGTCGAAATTGTTTACTCGGACACAGAACACCGCCTCGGCGGGCACGAGATCCAGCACGTCCGCCCGGGCCGGCTTTGACCGGGCCTGGATCGGCAAGCCGATTGAAAAAAGAACCGCCAGACAGACAACTACAAGTTTCCTGATACGACCTGGACTGAACATGATCGGCGCCTCCATAAAAAAGATTTTAAAAAATGTCGGCCGGCCCCAACCCGGCAATTAGCTTCATTATACCGCTTTGAGCACAAAAGTACAACCGCTCATCCCCCAAGAAGACGTAAGACCGGCCAAAAAGTAACAAAAAAAATTGAAAAATACTGTCAAAGGCGCGTTATTTTGACATATCGCCGGCCAGACGGCACAATATGGCCTCGTCGGGCGCCAATGACAATGCGCTGTTGCGCCCGGCTAAAATATCACGATTATTCTGTCGGGTGTTTTTTGAAGATGAGCGCTGTTGTTTCGGCGATCATCCATACCGCGAGGATTATTATCGCGCCGCCTATCACGACGAGAAGCCGGCTTCCGTTTCCATAGAAGTCGATTTCCTTGAGTATCATCGCCCAGCCGGTGACTGTCAGCATCAGGACGCATGGGATTCCTGAGACGATGAACCTGAGTCCGCCCTTTTTGCGAAGATACATCGTCACGATCAAGAGCGCCAAGCCGGCCAACAACTGGTTGGCGGCTCCGAAGAGCGGCCAAAGCGTCAGTGCGCCTTTTCCGTTTGCGCCGGTTGCAAAGGCCAATCCCGCCGCCGTCAGGACCGCCAGGGTGGTCGCCGTCCAGCGGTTCCTGAGTGCGCCGATCTTGAGGTCGTTTGCGATTTCGCTTATGACGTATCGTTGAATTCTGACGGCGGTATCGAGGGTTGTGCCTGCAAATGAAGCGATAAAAACACCCATGAGCGTCATGCCCACGACCCTGGGCAGGCCGATCATCTTTATCATGTTGGCGGCGCCGACGACGACGGCGGTAAGCTTGTCGACCAGTCCGGAGGCGGCGTCCCACGAGGCGTAGTGCTGCCGCCATGCTGCATTTCCGGTAAGGATTTGATCGGTTCCGGCGACCTTGTACGCCATGCCGATGCCGGCGCCGACGCAGACGATGACGAGTATGGCCAGGAAACCTTCGATCAGCATGGCGCCGTATCCGATCAGGAGGCTGTCGCGTTCATTGCCGATCTGCTTTGGCGATGTCCCGCTTGCCACGAGTGAATGAAAGCCGCTGATCGCACCGCACGCGATGGTGACGAACATCAACGGCCACCACGTCGGGATGTCGGTTCCTGCGCCGACGTGGTTTACGGCGGGCGCGGCCATGGCGAGATTTCCCGACAGCGCAGAAGCGGCAACGCCGACGATGAGCAGGCCCATCATGATAAACAACTGCCATGCGTTAATGTAGTCCCGCGGCTGGAGCAGTGTCGTTACCGGCAGCGTGGAGGCGATCCAGGCGTAAATCAAAAGGATAATCGTCCACACCCCCGTGGCGGGTATGCCTCCGGCCGCCTCAAACGTCAGCAGTCCGGGCGATTTTGCTTCTAAAAACGCGCCTATGGCGATGAAGGCGTACATCAGCACTACGGCGGCGACCGTGGAGACCATGACGCCGGCGCCGCGTTTGTAAACGGCCCAGCCTAAGCCTATCGCGATCGGTATCTGGAACCAGACGGGAATTATCGCACTGGGGAACCGGTCGAAGACTATCGCGATCACCATGCCGAAGATCGCGATGACTATCAGCAGGACGAGAAAGACGACTACGAAGAATATGAATCGGACGCGCTTGTTGACGTATCGTGCGGCGATTTCCGAGATGCTCTTGCCCTCGTTGCGGAGCGAAACGACAAGTGCGCCGAAGTCATGAACGGCGCCCATGAAGACGCTGCCGAATATGATCCAGAGGACCGCCGGCAGCCAGCCCCAGATGATGCCGATAGCGGGTCCGACGATGGGGCCCGTGCCGGCGATGGAGGTGAAGTGATGGCCGAACAGTATCCCCTTGGATGTCGGGACGTAGTCGACGCCGTCGTTGAGTTCCCTGCTGGGAACGGGGGCGTTCGGATTAAGGCCGAATATCTTCCGGGCCAGGAATTTGCCGTAAGTGTGATAAGCGACAATGAACGCCACTCCGCAGCCGAGCATCATTAATAAGACCTGCATTGGTACTCTCCTGTATTATCAACCGTCAAACAGTAAACCTAATTAGTTCCTGTTGCAGAAACAACATTTGTCATTCCCGCGAAAGCGGGAATCCAGACTATTCGCTCTGGATCCCCGCTTTCGCGGGGATGACATCGAGCGTTTTTTCTTTCCGCAACAGGAACAAATTAACGTCTGGCTCGAAGGAGCAGACGAATCGGAACTTCTTGTATCTCCAACCATTCTCTCAGCCTGCCGATTGCGAATCGCTCGAATGGTTCGTCGAACAACTCCGGGCGGTTGACAAACAGCAGAAGCGATATCGGCCTGACCGCCACCTGCGTGCCGTAATAGATCTTCGGGTTGCCTCCCTTTTTGCGGGATCCGCCCACCTTCTCGGCGGACAATCTCTCGATAGCCTTGTTCAACATGGGCGTGGGGATCCGCGTCGAGGCCTGCTTGAACAGTTCGGCGGCCAGATCGAGAACGCTCTGGACGTTTTTGCCCTCAGTCGCCGTGGTAAACGCGATCGGCACATGCCTAAGGCCCGGCAGGACCTCACTTAGGTACTCGGCGTAATCTTCCGTGCCGGCAAGATCCCCGGCCAGGTCCCACTTGTTGATCACAATCACGCAGGGCTTGTATTCATCGGCGATAAAACGCGCCAGTTTCTTGTCGATCTGCGAAACCTTCAGCGTCGCGTCGATCAGGAACAGAATCACATCGGCCCGCGTGATACTCCGGGTTGCGCGTACATAACTGTAAAACTCTATATCGCCGGACATCTTGCCCTTCTTTCGCACGCCGGCGGTATCGATCGCCACGAACACCTTGCCGTCCTTTTCGAATCGCACATCGACGGCGTCCCGCGTTGTTCCGGGTATCTCGCTGACGATGACGCGATCCCGGCCGCAGATTGCATTGATCAACGTGCTCTTGCCGGCGTTGCGCTTGCCGACCAGCGCAATCTTCCTCACTTCCTTTTCCGGTTGCTCGGCAGGCAGGTGCTCCAGCTCGCCGGCAATCCGCTCCATGAGAACCGTCTGGTTGACGCGGTTTGTGGCCGACACACACAATGCTTCGCCGAAGCCCAATCGCGAAAACTCACCCGCCTGGGCCGACTGTCCGGCGGAATCGCACTTGTTGGCGACGAGAATCACC
>QNBS01000253.1 GCA_003644175.1 Planctomycetota bacterium
CGCCCCGTTGAGCGCCATCCGAGTCAGAACCATCCCAAGCTCCTGGCGCGTAAATCCGAAAATCCGCAGCCGCCGGGCAATCGTCTCCGGATCCGTAGCAACCGATTGAGGCGAATCAAACAGCCCGCGAAGCTCGATGCGATTCTCCTCCAGCCACCGCCGGTAGGGCTTCTGCCTGGCCACCTTGCTCTTAATCTCGTTGTCCGTAATGATCCGACCCTCGACCGTATCGGCAAGGAACATCCGCCCGGGCCGAAGCCTGCCCTTCAGACGAATCCGCTCCGGCGGAAACTCGATTACGCCGGCTTCGCTGGCCAACACAGCCAACCCGTCTTTGGTCACCACATACCGACAGGGCCTTAGCCCGTTTCGATCCAACGTCCCCCCGATGATCCTGCCGTCGGTAAACACCATCGCCGCCGGACCGTCCCACGGCTCCATCAGCGACGCATGGTACTCATAAAACGCACGCTTGTCCGTGCTGATGTGATACTTCGGCCCAAACGCTTCAGGAATCATCATCATCATCGCATGAGGCATACTCCGCCCCGAACGCACGAGCAACTCTAAAAAATTGTCGAAACTCGCCGAATCGCTCGCCCCCGGCTCCAGAACAGGAGTCAAATCCTGCATGTCCCCGCCGGATGCGGCGCAAGCCATCTTCTTCTCGCGGATACGCAGGCTGTTGCGATTGCCGCTGAGCGTATTAATCTCCCCGTTGTGAGCGATCGCCCGAAAAGGCTGAGCCAGACGCCAACTGGGAAACGTATTCGTGCTGTAACGCTGATGAACAATCGCAAGCGCCGACTTGAAACGCTCGTCGCCAAGGTCCGGGTAGTATGCAAACAACTGCCACGCCATGAACATCCCCTTGTAGCAGATAGTTCTGCATGAAAGAGACGTTACATAAAAATCCTCACAACCTTCGCCGAAACGCTCTCTTACCCTCTTCTCGGCACGCTTGCGCGCAAGAAACAGCCGCCATTCGAACTCATCTTCACCCAGCCCCCCGCCGTCCACAAAAATCTGCTTGACCGAAGGCTCCGCGCTCAACGCGATCTTACCCAGGCAGTCGCTGGAACACGGCACATCACGCCGGCCCAACACCGTCATCCCGTGCTGTGAAATCGCCTCGGCCAACACCCCATCGCATTGCGCGCGGAGACCTGCGTCTTTCGGCCCGAAAACCATCCCCACGCCGTAAGCACGCGGTTCAGGAAGGGCTATGCCGAGACTTGCACACTCGGCAAAAAAAAACTCATGAGGAATCTGACAGAGCATCCCCGCTCCGTCGCCGGTAACCTCATCGGCGGCGGCTGCGCCGCGATGGCTCAGGTTCAGGATAATCTGCCTGCCGTATTCGATGATTTGATGGTCGGCCACGCCCGATATGTTCACCACGGCGCCGATCCCGCAAGCGTCGTGTTCGTACTGCGGGTCATATAATCCTTGTTTTCCGGGAGTAAAAGCCATAATCACCTGCTAATTGATAGATGCCGCAGGGCATTTAGCCCTAAACACTACAAAAACCGCCCGCCAATGTCAACCGGCAAATCAAGTTTCATGCCTGCGACAGGCACTTTTTCTATATCCAGTCCACATGCACCCGGTTCGGATAAAAAAACTCCTTGAAAAAGTGCCTTGCAGACTCAAAAAGACCCTGCCGGAAAAGGTAAGGCCGCTCCCGACAGGGCCGAAAGAAACAAAACAAGACGCACACAAGTTGTTACTTGACGAAAAGCATCTCCGCATAAGTCGGCAGAGGCCAGAGGTCCGCGTCTACTATCAGTTCCAGCCCGTCGGACGCCTCTCTGACCTTCTCCATTGCTGGAATCACGATATCTCGAAAAGCCCCGGCCTGATCGGCGCAGTCTTCTATCGCGCCGCTCTTGGCGACTGCCGCCTCGAGATTCGCAATCCCCGCGCTCAGGTCCGTCATAAGAGCACTGATTTCCTCTAACATCTTCTTCTGCGTACCCGCTGAAACGCCCGCCGCACTGACCGACCCAATGGCGTCTCCAAGACGTCCGGAGTACCGTGCCGCAGCAGGGAGTATCTGGCGCCTGGCAATACTCAGCATCGTTTTGGCCTCGATATTAGTCGTCATGCTGTAGGCCTCGAGAAGAATATCCGCTCGTGCTTTCAGTTCCGTCTCACTGAGTACCTTGTGCCTGCCGAACACCGCCACGTTTTCGGCGTCCATGATCGTATTCAGTGATTCCACCGTGGAAACTATATTCGGCAGACCGCGCTTTTCAGCTTCAACGACCCAGTCGGCGCAGTAGTTATCGCCGTTAAATATGATCCGTGCATGCTCTGTCGCGATCTTCTTCAGCACTTTCTGGACCGTCGCGTTGACGTCGCCGTTATTTTCAAGCTCGTCGGCAATCTCGCTAAGCACATCGGCGACAATCGTATTGAGAACAAAAGTCGGACCCGAAGTCGACTGTGTCGAGCCTACCATGCGGAACTCGAACTTGTTGCCGGTAAACGCAAACGGAGACGTCCGGTTACGGTCCGTGCAGTCTTTGGGCAGAGGCGGAAGAGTTGAAATACCCAATCGCAACTCGCCGCCCTGTCGGGAAGATTTCGCGTCTCCGGCAGCCAATTGCCCGAAAATATCCGTTAACTGGTCGCCTAAAAAGATCGACACGATCGCGGGCGGAGCCTCATTGGCGCCCAGACGGTGCTCGTTGCCCGCGGTGGCGACACTGGCCCGAAGCAGATTGGCGTATTTGTCCACCGCGCGAACGACAGCACACAAGAACACCAGAAACACCATATTGTCATGCGGAGTCAGGCCCGGATCCAGCAGGTTAATGCCCGTGTCCGTCACCAGAGACCAGTTGTTGTGCTTGCCCGAACCGTTTACGCCCGCAAAGGGCTTTTCATGCAGCAAACACACGAAACCATGCCGAATCGCAACCTTCCGTAGCGTCTCCATCGTCAGTTGGTTGTGGTCCGTGGCGACATTGACCGTCGCAAAAACCGGAGCCAGTTCATACTGAGCAGGAGACACTTCATTGTGCTGCGTCTTGGCGCTAACACCCAATTTCCACAGTTCAGTATTCACTTCGTTCATGAAAGAGGCGATACGCTCGTGAAGCGTCCCGAAATAATGATCGTCCATCTCCTGCCCGCGAGGCGACGGGGCGCCAAAAAGTGTCCGACCGGCCAAAACCAGATCGAGGCGCTTCTCATAAAACCTCCGGTCAATCAGGAAATACTCCTGCTCGGGCCCTAACGTGCCCATCACTCTCCGCACACTCGTATTGCCAAGCGCGTTAAGAACTCTTATCGCCTGCTTGTTCAGCGCATCCATCGAACGCAGCATCGGCGCTTTCTTGTCCAGCGCCTCGCCCGTATACGAGCAGAACGCACTCGGGATATACATGGTGATGTTCTTTCCGTCCTCTTTGATAAACACCGGAGACGTACAATCCCACGCCGTGTATCCGCGAGCCTCAAAAGTCACCCGCAGCCCCCCCGACGGAAACGACGAAGCATCCGGCTCGCCCCGGATCAATTCCTTGCCGCTGAATTCCATCAGCGTTCTCCCCTCCGGTGTTGGCGAGATGAAAGAATCGTGCTTCTCCGCCGTCAGACCGGTCATCGGCTGGAACCAGTGGCAGTAGTGCGTAGCGCCCTTCTCTATCGCCCAGTCCTTCATCGCGTTGGCCAATACGTCGGCCACCGCGGGCGTCAAATCCTCGATACCATCGAGGACTTTCTTAAAAGACTTGTAGATGTTCTTCGGCAAACGCTCCCGCATCACCGCATCACTGAAAACATTCGATCCGAATATCTCCGTTATCGTCGCTCTCGCTTCACACATGTCAAATCTCCACTAATGACTCAAAAAACACCAATTACACTCATCTTGTCATTCCCGCGAAAGCGCCGAATCCAGCATAAAACAGTCCGCCTCTGGCGGAGCGGTTTCCTGTTTCTTGCACACGCCGCTAAAAGGTTACGCAGATTCTAACCCCTCCCCGGCCCTTGGCAACAACTTTCGCTATCAATCCCACATTCGTGCCATCGAACTCCAACCGCCGCATCAGGCTTTCCTGTATACTAAATAGTTTCTGTTGCGGAAACAACATTTGTCATTCCCGCGAAAGCGGGAATCCAGACTATTCGCACTGGATCCCCGCTTTCGCGGGGATGACAGCGGCCATTTTTTCTTTCCGCAACAGGA
>QNBS01000254.1 GCA_003644175.1 Planctomycetota bacterium
AGAAATGTTCCCGGTATCCGGCAGCGAGGCGGTCAGCGACTATCTGTTTAACGGTATTGAAAACGATCTCGGCGGCAAATGGGCGGTCCAGACGGATCCTGTCAAGGCGGCCGATCTGCTGCTTGAACGCATCGAAAGCAAGCGCCAAGCTTTGGGCATCAATGAGGAGACGGAGCGAAAGCTGTTCGATATGGAAGATCGTCGGGCGTTAACATTCTAATGGCACAGGAATTTGTGTTAGCCACAGAGTTCACAGAGAACTCAGAGGTAAAAAGGAACCACGGAGTACACGGATTGCACGGATGTAAAAAAGAAAGAAATATGCCTTATAATCTGTGTAAATCCGTGAAATCCGTGGTTGATAATCTCGGTGCTCTCTGTGTCCTCTGTGGCAAAAGGTTCCGCCAAAGGCGGTTAAATTTAGTGAGGTAGATAGGATATGTCTAAGATAATTGCATCGGCGGCGATACGCGGTGCTCACAATCTGGCCAAGGAGGCCGAAGAGATTTACAACAAAGCGGTCAAGGAAAAGGGGGCCGACTGTGAGGTTAGTTTTCCGAATACGGCGTACTATATTCCGATCATCTATTCGATGACTGGTATAGCCGTGGAGAAGCTGAGCGATTTCGAGGAAGTGCTTGCCAGGATCAAGGACCTTCTTCCTGACTTTGTGGACGATGAAGTGTGGCTTCCATATCTCGGGCCGGCCCTTGATGCGGGGATGGCGGCGCTTTTTTCAGAAGAGATAATCGAGGCGTGCAAGTACCTGGTCGGACCGAACCCGGTCGACGATTTCTGGCTCGGCGCAGCCGACGACGTGATTATGCGCGAGCGGGGCATTCAGTTTGTCGATGGTACGGCGCCTGGATTTGCCGCGATAGTCGGTGCCGCCCCGGATGTCGCCACGGCCGTTGCAATCGGTCGTAAGCTTCAGGAACGAAGCCTTTATGTGTTTCTTCATGCCAACGACAACGGCACTTCATTTGCGGAGCAATTGGCCGAAGGCGGTGTCCAGCTGGGCTGGGAAACACGTCTGGTTCCGTTCGGCAGAGGGATTACTTCTGCGATTTACGCTCTTGGCTTTGCCAGTCGGGCGGCTCTGAGCTTCGGCGGCGTTCAGCCGGGCGATTACCTGCGTAATCTGCTGTATAACAAGAACCGTGTGTTTGCGTTCGTGATGGCGCTGGGCGAGGTAACGGACGAATGGTACGCCACCGCCGCCGGAGCCATCAACTACGGCTTCCCGACGATCGCCGATTCCGATATTCCTCAGATTCTGCCGACGGGCGTCTGCACATACGAGCATGTGGTCTCCAACATTCCGCACGACAAAATCGTGGAAAAGTGCATCGAGGTGAGAGGGCTCAAGATCAAGGTCTCCGAGATTGCGATTCCGGTGGCTTACAGCCCGGCGTTTGAGGGTGAGCGAATCCGCAAGGACGACATGCACTGTGAGTTCGGCGGCAACCGGACGCCGGCGTTTGAGTGGTTCAACACGTTGGACAGCTCGCAGGTTGAAGACGGCAGGATCGAAGTGATCGGCCCGGATGCCGACACGGTGGAAGCGGGAGGCCGGCTTCCTCTGGGCATCGTCGTCGAGGGGGCGGGTCGCAAGATGCAAAGCGATTTCGAACCGGTTCTCGAACGCCAGATCCATACGTTCATCAACGAGGCCCAGGGCATCTGGCACATGGGCCAGCGGGACATGAACTGGGCGCGGATCAGCAAGGATGCGTTCAAGGCGGGCTTTCGGGTTGAACATTTCGGACATATCCTGCACGCGATGTACCACGAGAAGTACTCCAACATCCTCGACAAGGTGCAGGTGAAACTCTATACCGATGAGGAACAGGTGCTGAAACTTCGCGAGAAGGTCAGGGCTGTCTATGCCGAGCGAGACAAGCGCCTGGCGGGAATGACCGACGAGACAGTGGATACGTTTTACTCCTGTACTCTGTGCCAGAGCTTTGCCCCGGACCATGTGTGCGTGATTACACCGGAGCGAAGCGGCCTGTGCGGCGCTTACAGTTGGCTGGACGGAAAGGCGGCATACGAGATTACCCCGACCGGCGCCAATCAGCCTATCAGCAAGGGCGCTGTGATCGACGAGACCATCGGCCAGTGGGAAAAGGTCAACGAGTTTATCAGTTCGACCACGCAGGACAAGATAGCACAGATGAGCGCCTACTCGATGATTGTCGATCCAATGACAAGCTGCGGGTGCTTCGAGTGTATCTCCGCGATTCTGCCTTCGACCGGCGGTATTATGATCGTTAACCGTGAGTTTACGGAGATGACGCCGTGCGGGATGAAGTTCTCTACGTTAGCCGGAACCGTCGGCGGCGGCAACCAGACTCCGGGGTTCATCGGTCATTCACGGTTCTACATCGGCTCGAAGAAGTTTATCTCAGCCGAAGGCGGCATCCGGAGGATCGTGTGGATGCCGACGGCGCTGAAGGAAGATATGCGCGAAGTGCTCATCGAGCGGGCCAATGAAGCCGGACTCAACGGCGAGGAATTTCTTGACAAGATAGCCGATGAGACCAAGGCCACATCGGAGGAAGAGGTACTCGAGTTCATCAGCGGCGCCGGCCATCCGGCGCTCGAGATGGATCCGATGTTTTGATTGAGATTTGTATTAGCCACAGAGTTCCAGAGAACTCAGAGAAAAGAAATATATAATTCTCTGTGGCAAAAAGTTCCGCCAAAGGCGGTTAAATTAACGGTTTTCTGCGAGGTATGGGACTATGGCATTGACAGGATTACAGATTTTCAAGATGTTACCCAAGAGTAACTGCAAGAAGTGCGGCAAGCCGACGTGTCTTGCGTTTGCGATGGCGCTTGCGCAGAAGAAGGCGAGTCTGGACGAATGTCCCGACGCCGGCGATGAGACGCGGGCGATGTTGGCTGAGGCGTCGGCGCCGCCGATGCGAAAGGTGAAGTTCGGCACAGGCGACGGCGCCGTTGAGTTGGGCGCAGAGACCGTGCTGTATCGGCATGAAGAAAAATTCTACAGCCCGACCGTCATTGCCGTCAGCGTCTCCGACGCTCTTGCCGGCGAAGAACTAAAGGCGCGTATTAATGCTGTCAACGCCCTGCAGTTTGACCGGGTGGGCACGCATATACAGGTAAACGCCGTCGCCGTGGTCAACGACAGCGGATCGGCGGATACTTTCGCTTCGGCTGCAGAGGCGGTCAAGCAGGCCAGCGGGCTTGCGATGATACTGGTCTCCGAGTCCGCCGACGCCCTTGGCGCTGCCGCGGGCAAGGTTGCAGATTCTGTGCCGCTGCTTGCATGCGCCACCGCCGCCACCGCCGATGCGCTCGCAAAGATCGCCAGGGACAACAAGTGTCCGCTGGTGGCGGCCGCCGATTCGGTCGAGGCTCTTGCCGAGTTGACCGAGAAGATCAAGGCGGCCGGCGTCGAGGACATTGTGCTCTGCCTGAAGGGTGTGAGCCTGAAGGAGGAGATGTACGGCCTGACCACGGCAAGGGCCGCGGCGCTGAAGAAGTCGTTCCGTCCGTTGGGGTATCCGACGTTGTCGCTGGTGTCGGGTGATACGCCCGAGGAGCAGGCGGGCAAGGCTCTGGCGCTGGTGAGCAAGTACGCCGGCGTCGTGGTGCTCGATACCGCCGAGGCGTACGCGATTTTGCCGGTGCTGACTTCGATCATGAATATCTATACCGACCCGCAGAAACCCGTGCAGGTCGAGCCTAAGGTTTACAAGATCGGCGAGGCCGGCGCCGATTCGCCTCTGCTGCTTACAACCAATTTTTCGCTGACATACTATACCGTCGAATCCGATGCCGAGGCAAGCCGCGTGCCCTGCTATATCCTCGTTGTGGATACCGAGGGAACCAGCGTGCTGACGGCGTATTCGGGCGACAAGCTCAACGAGAAGGTCGTTTCCGAGGCGATGAAAAAGTTCGGCGTTGAGGATATCGTCAAGCATCGCAAGATGATTATCCCGGGCTATGTGGCCGTGATGAGCGGAAAACTGGAAGAAGAAACCGGCTGGGAGATTCTCGTGGGGCCGCGCGAATCGTCCATGCTGCCCAAGTATTTGCAGGATGTTGCCTGATAAAGTGAGCGATCAGAAGAAAAGAATATGTTCGATTCGTTTTGAGCCGAGCGGCCTGAAGGCGCAGGTTCCCAAGGGAACGGTGCTGCTG
>QNBS01000255.1 GCA_003644175.1 Planctomycetota bacterium
CGTCCAGGGTCAGGTTGCCCGCAAAACTCCGGAGCGACCCGAACTCCGTACCGAAGTAAACGGCATCGGCACCGTAGGCGACCGCCCATTTGACCTTCTCAAAAGTCCCCGCCGGGGCAAGTAATTCAGGCTTCATCCGACTGCCTCCGCCATAGCGTCATCCATCTCATCGGCGCACCGGCGCCAGCCATACCGGTCCATCGCTCTAATCCTGCCGGCCTTGTCCTGTTCCCAATGCGATCCTCGCTGGAGTATCTCGAGCAGAGTCATGATCCTGGCAACCAGGCCGTTGACCGTGCCGTTATAGAAAAAGTCGTCTTCGCATACGCTCTCGATGCCTGCAACGATCTCGGGATAAGCCAATCGTTTCGGGAGGACGGGATATGCACCGGCTGCAATCGCCTCGACGACGCTTATTCCGAAGAACTCGTGATTGGCGGTGGATACGACGATATCGGCTTCCGTCAGGGCGGCTCGATATTCGGCGATATTTTCCTGATATCCCCATCTTTCGATATGGGCGGCGAAAAACTCCCTTGCCCATTCGAACACCTCGGGCACATCGCGGAACTGCTCGCCGATTACGCTGAGCCGAAAATCAACGCCTTTTTCCTTTAAGGCCTTCATCGCGGCAAAGAAATCTTCCGGGTTCTTGTCGTGCTCCCATCGCCCCGCCCAGAGAATCCGCACGGGACCTTGCTTTCTCTTGCCGCCGGGTGCAAACGGATATATGCCGGGGGGATGTATTGCTGATTTTGCGCGGATATCGGCAATCGCCTCCAACGGCTGATTGTCCGGCATGCGTCTTAGGAATTTGCCCAGTGCCGACAGGAACTCGTCGCGATGAAATGCCGAGTTGAACCAGACCCGATCTGCGGCAATCGCCGTGGTGAGATTTGTCATCACGTACTGGTAGTCCCTTTCGGATTCGAAGCGGACCGGATAAGTGAGCTGGTTTTCGTGGAAATAGACAATCCTGGGCAGGTCTCTTACTCGCCGGTCGATGAGTCCGGCAAACTCGGCGAGGTTGAGCATGTCGCAGCAGAATACGACATCCCATTTTTCGCCGCGGGCGATGCGATCATTAACCTGCTGTGCAAAAGTAACGGCCCCGTGGCGCATTCGCCATTTCCACTTGTTGGGCGGAAGCGTCAGCACCGTCCAAACGTGTCGGCTGTGGGCGACCCATCCGTCAAGAAAGGCCTTATGACTTCCCCCGTAATAACCTTCAAGAGCCAGAACTTTCATGTTTACCTCAAGCGGCAAGAAAAGGTTTTATCGAATCGGCCAGGCCTTCGGCGAATTTGGTGTGTCTTCCGATACCGAGAGACTCCAGCAAAGTACAGTCCAGATGGGCGTTTTTCGGTCTTACCGCCCCGGGGGCCGGAGTGTCTTGTGCTGTAATGTTTTGCTTTGGGATATTCATGATGTCGGAGATGACCCGGGCCATGGCAAATTTTGTACAGGGTTCGTTGCCCGACCAGTGACAGATACCGCCGAATGCGGGATTGTTTCTTTTATGTTCGATTATCTGTCTCAGGACGAAAGCGACATCAGCGGTGTGTGTGGGATATCGCGTTGCCCAGTTGTCGAATTCCTGCTCCCGGCCCGTCAGGAGTTGTTTGGCAATGACAGTTACGGGCGACTCATCCAGGGACTCGATTGGGCCGTAGAGAATCGGCACTCGCAGAATACAGAAATCTTTGAGTATCTCCGGCAAAACCTTCTCGCTTTGGAGCTTGCTCTTTCCATAAGCATTCAGGGGATTTGGCTTCGAGTCCGGGTGGTATGGCGGGTTCGTTCCGTCAAAGACGTAATCTGTGGAAATATGGATCATCCATGCGCCGATTTTCGATGCGCCGGCGGCTACCCATTCGGTGGCGTCGACATTCAGGCGTGTGGTCAAGGCCGGGTCCTTTTCGCATATATCGGGCTTGCGTGTCGCGGCACAATGAATAATGCAGTCCGGCCTTACCTTTTCGATGCACGATTCGATTTGGCGCCTTTCGAGTATGTTCACCCGGACCAGGTCTTCGGTCGCTCGCGAATAAGCGGTCCCGACGGTCTCGAAACAACTATACTTATGCAGCCGGCTGCATATAGCTCTTCCCAACAGTCCCGATGCGCCTGTAACCAGGATTTTCAATTGTTTTTCCCGTCAAAATGCCCAAAACACACAATCGTCCCGTTCCAACGTCAACAATACTACCAATAATGTGTTACGCTGTCCAGACGTTGAAGGAGGTCGAATGTTGGACCTCTGGATCGAGGGTGCGATGCTGCAATGTGCGTCGAGGCTTGTTTTTTTCGGGGGTATTTGGTATAAATGGCGGGTACGGGAGGGTAACTCCAGCGTATTTGTTAACTAGTTCTTGTTGCGGAAAGAAAAAACACTCAATGTCATCCCCGCGAAAGCGGGGATCCAGTACGCGTAGTCTGGATTCCCGCTTTCGCGGGAATGACAAATGTTGCTTTCCGCAACAGATACTAACTATAGTTTTGGGAGGTTATTATGAAGGTAAAGGCGACACGAATCTGTATTGCGGTGTTTGTTGGGGCGGTTATCTGTACTATCGGCATTTCCGCCGAGGATAAGGCCAGGCCGCGTGAGAAGAAGGCCGGGGGCAAGTACTTTGTGCACGATTTGACCGAGCCTCTGCCGCCGGTGGTCGCTCCGGGCAAGACGGACGATGAGCCGCCCGGCGATGCGGTCGTGCTTTTTGACGGGACGGATTTGTCGGCGTGGTCCGACGGCAAGGGCAATGCGACCAAGTGGATCATCAACGATACCGGCGAGTTGGAATGTGTCAAGAAGGCCGGCTACATCTACACGAAGAAGGCGTTCGGCAGTTGCCAACTGCATGTCGAATGGGCGACGCCGACGGAAGTCAAGGGCCGCGGTCAGGGCCGCGGCAACAGCGGTGTGTTCCTGATGAGCACGTATGAGGTCCAGGTGCTCGATTCCTGTGACAACGTTACCTACGCCGACGGACAGGCCGCGGCGATCTACGGGCAGAAGAAGCCTCTGTGGAATGTCTCGCGCGGGCCCGGCGAGTGGCAAAGCTACGACATCGTATTTCATCGACCGATCTTCAAGGGCAAGACGGACGAAGTCGTTCGCCCCGCGACGATCACGGTCTTTCACAACGGCGTTCTCGTCCAGGACTACTGGGAAATCAAGGGCGTTACGCAGCATAAGAAGCGGGCCGCCTATCGCTATCACGCCGACAGGATGCCGATCAAACTGCAGGACCACGGCAACCCCGTCCGCTACCGCAATATCTGGGTCCGCGAAATCCCGGAAATTATAACCAGGTAGCCGAAATACGAAACAAGCACTAAGAGCCTATCCCAATAACCCTCTGGCTTCGACCGGCTGCGTCGATCGTGGTCGGCGTCAGGCTGCATCGGCAATGCAGTACATTGCCTGCTTCGGCTTCTGTCGCGTCAAATTGAGGTTTTTGATTTTGTTCATTAGGATTTTGGATTATGACAATACTGTCGGTTTTTGGGGGTTGAAAGAAGTTTGGGTTGCTTTTTTGCCTGTGGGTGTTATACTTTTTGTTCTTGTTTTGGCGGTGTATTTGGTTGTTTTTGCTTAGACGGGGATTTTAGAGTTGAAATTTCAGGTTTTCAAAGACGGTCAGTTGATGGAGGACTTTACTCTGTCGGCGGTCTATATGTTCGGCGCCGACGGTATCCCGCTCCATGGGACCGAAAAGATCAAGTTCAAGAACGGTATTATTGACTGCAACCGAAAAAACTACGATTCGGCCGGTTTGGCGCTGCTTTGGCCGGTGGAGGGGTTCGGGCGTATCCTGCTGCCGACCACGCGGCTTCCTGATCGCAAGGAACCGTATATCCTGAATGTGGAGTTGGCGCGGGCTAAACTGATGCAGACTACGTTGAAGCGAGAGGACTGGGCGATTTTCGAGGCGACCAACAGCTTTGCCGGCCTGGCTCACGAGGCGCAAGATCTGTTCGTTGAGGCCCTGAAGAAGATCAAAGACCCCTCGGAGGCGTCCATGCTTGCCGACGAGTCGCTTAAAAAAGCGATGTTTTTTTCTGAAAAGATGGCTTCGGCCCACGCCGACGTATTTCTGGAGGTTCGGTGCCGCAAGAAAGGGTTAGGCCGGCACAGCATGGGCTGCTGCATCGATCCGGCGCTGATC
>QNBS01000256.1 GCA_003644175.1 Planctomycetota bacterium
TCAGTTTTACGCAAAAAGTCAAGAAAAAAATGAATGCGAATTTGCTTTTTCGGGAAATTTACGAAAAAGTGTTTATCCAAAAGGACTTACAGAACAAAAAAACACAACTTGCGGAATTGCTGCCCCCCAATACCGCACAGACCTGTCCAGAGCCAACGATGTGGCGTTAACTGTTCCGCTTATGCCTGTTCTGTGAGCTCGGTCCCTCCTGGTTGCCATCCAGCCCCCAGGCCGATTATACCCCCAGCTTTTCGAGCAGATAGGCCTTGAGCCCGTCGGCGCCCACTCTGATCTGCTCCATGCTGTCGCGATCGCGGACGGTGACCGTGTTGTCGTCCTTTGTCTGCCCGTCGACGGTAATGCAGAATGGCGTCCCCGCCTCGTCCTGCCTGCGGTATCGCCTGCAGACAGCGCCTTTCTGGTCGTAGAAACAGGTAAAATGCCTCTTGAGGTCGTCGGAGATGTTCCTTGCGATCTCCGGCAGGCCGTCCTTCTTAACGAGCGGAAAAACGGCGACTTTTACCGGCGCCAGCTCCGGATGAAATCGCAGCAGGTTGCGCGTCTCGCCGCGGACCTCTTCCTCGTCGTAGGCATCGACGAGAAAGGCCAACGTGCTCCGGTCGATGCCTGCGCTGGGCTCGATGACGTATGGGATGTACCGCTTCCTGGCCTGCTCATCGAAGAAAGACAGCGGACCCTTGTGGTAGTCTTCGGCCTCTTCCTTGAGTTCGATACTGCCCAGGTCGCCCTTGGTTTCATACCAACTGTTGAGCGTGCGCATGCCCCGCTGGTGCTGTCGCAGGTCGAAGTCGGTGCGGTTGGCGATGCCTTCCAGTTCCTGCCAGTCGCCCGAGCCGAACGGAAATTTGTACTCGATATCGACGCAGGCCTTGGCATAGTGCGCCAGCTCGTCCGGGTCGTGATCGCGGAAGCGCAGGTTCTCCTTCTTGACGCCCAGGTCGAGGTACCAGTCAAATCGCGCCTGCTTCCAGTGCTCGTACCACTCCTCGTCGGTTCCGGGTTCGCAGAAGAACTCCAACTCGGCCTGCTCGAACTCGCGCGTGCGGAAGATAAACGCCTTGGTGGTAACCTCGTTGCGGAAGGCTTTTCCGATCTGGGCGATGCCGAAGGGGACCTTGACCCGCGTAGAGTCTAATACATTGCGAAAATTGGCGAAAATGCCCTGCGCGGTCTCAGGACGCAGAAACAGCGTCATCGTATCGTCCACGTTGGCGCCCATCTGAGTCTCAAACATCAGCTTAAAGGCCATCGGCTCGGTGAACCGCCCCACCGTCCGGCAGGCGGGACAGACCTTTTTGTCGAGGTTTTTGGCGTCCGTCATTGCGGTTTCGATCGCAACGTGTTCGGTATGTTCCTCGGCATGGTCGGTCAGATGGTCCACCCGAGTGCGGGTATTGCACTTCTTGCACACGGTAACCAGATCGGCGAATTTGTCGGCATGTCCCGACGCCTTCCAGACTAATGGGTGCATAAGTATGGAGCAATCGAGACCCACGACATCGTCCCGCATCCGGACGACGCGCTTCCACCAGGCGTCTCGCACGTTGCGCTTGAGTTCCACACCCAGCGGCCCATAGTCGTAACAACTCGCCAGCCCGCCGTAAATCTCGCTGGACTGATAAATAAAACCCCGTCGCTTGCACAGCGATACAATATCTTCAAGTTTCGTAATCCTGGCCATGACCCTTCCTTAATAACAAGACTTTTTACAACATAGACCTTTAGCATTATATACAAATACAGCCCGCTTACAAGTAGTATCGGCTTGATGGCGGTCTTGGAGTATCAAGAGTCTAAATCTGCGGAATGAGAAGTGCGACAGTGTTGATGTGTTGTTTTCGGCGGCGCAGTCATGTATACTGTCTTTATTGTGTTTTTTATGACGCCAGGATTGGCTGGTTGACAGGATTCGGAGATAAACAATGAATGAGAATGCCCGGAATCATGACGACGAGATACAGGATCTCAAGGATGAGCTTGAGAAATTCAAACAGGAAAAGGAGCGCGTGCGGGCGATTGTCGGCAAGATCGGCGGCGTTCCCGCAGCTCAAACCAAAATCATCAATATTGTTTTCGCCGTCTTGATTGCGGCCTTTCTGCTCGTTTCGATTGCCGGCGGCGAAAAACTCAGACCGCTGATGCTGGAGTTGACGATCGTTGCACTGTCGGTCAAGATTGTTTTTCTGATCCACCTGCAGTCCAGGGTCAATCACTTTCAATTGTGGGTCATGTCGGCGATTGAGTGGCGCATGAACGAAATGATGAAGATCGTCAAATCGCTGGCTAAGAACATGTAAAAAAATTATAATTGACGATTGACGATTAATGAGTAATCTCTTCAACGCCATAATGCTTTTTGTATGTATCGCAATCACAGTCGGCGCATTTGTGTTTACGCTTGATGAGATGGGGCTATATCTCTTCGGGCTCAAGTGGCCTTTTCACTGCCTGCTTAACCATTTATTCGGCATCAGGTGCGCCTTGTGCGGGATGACACGGTCGTTTACCGCCATGGCGGGCGGCGATCCGGCCGGGGCCTTTGCGTATCACCGCCTGGGTCCTGTACTTTTCTTTCTTGTGGTTTTCCAGATTCCCTATAGAATATGGGCGTTGGCGGCGAGTCCGAAAAAGGTCGGCAAACGCTTCAGGCGGGTTCATGCGGGCCTGGTCGCGGTTGTTTTGACGGCCGTTATGGTTAACTGGCTGATTTATCTGGGAGGACGTTTATTATGAACGAGTTGCAAAGGCCCTACGTCAGCGTCATCGACCCCATCACCGCCGCTATCCAACGCGTCAAGCTGATTCTCTTTGCCCCATTTGAAATTGAGAAATGGTTTATCATCGGCTTCTGTGCATGGCTTGCCTTTCTTGGCAAGGGCGGATGCCCCAGCGGCGGTGGCGGGCCGTCCGGCGGCGGGGGACATCCGGGCGATTTCAGGGAATTTATTGCCGAGCATTTGGCCATCATCATTATTGTCGTGGTCGTTATTCTGGTGATTGGCTTTACGATCGGCATCGTCTTGACGTGGCTGAGCAGCCGGGGGCGATTCATGTTTCTGCATTGTGTCGCCGAAAACAAGGCCCAGGTCAAATTTCCATGGCGCCAATACCGAGGGCAGGGCAACAGCCTCTTTCTGTTTCGTGTGGCGTTGATGTTCATTGGGCTGTTCTGCTTCGGGTTACTGATCGCAGGTGGAATCGTGCTTGGTATATTATTTGGTAAAGGAGGCAGTCCGGTCGGTGTTATCATAACTGTAATTATAGCCGTTCCATTGTTTTTAGTCCTGCTTGTTGTATTTGGCGTCATCGGCAAGTTTCTGAAAGATTTTGTCGTGCCCATTATGTATGTCAACAATTCCACGTGCATGGAAGGCTGGAGCCGGTTCATGTCGGTTCTGTCGGCGAACAAAGGCAGATTCACGGGGTACATCCTTTTTTACATATTGATCAGATTCGTGATTGGGGCAATTGTGGTGGCGGCGGTGTTAGTGACTTGCTGTTGTGCCGGGTGCATCCTCGCCATTCCCTATATCGGGACGGTTCTTATGCTGCCGATCCTTGTGTTCGAGAGGTCCTATTCGCTGTACTATCTTGGGCAGTACGGTCCTGAGTTTGACGTCTTTGCCAAGGCTCAATATGAAGCGGCGCCCGATGAGTTCGGACCGGCTGCTGTGTAGCGGCCGGCGTACGGCGATTTTGGCGGGGTAAACTGCACACTCTACTGACGCCCGTTGCATTCGGGTGAATGTTGGGCTTTTCGGTGTTTCTTTATGAGGGCGAGATTTCGCGCGTAGATGCCGATCTGCAGCGTGAAGGCGGCAATGAGAACGGGCTTTTCGATGTGGATGGAGTAGGCGGCCAGGATTATGCTGCCTAAGATGGACATGTACCAGAACGCCACCGGCACGTGCGATTTCTTTTTGTATTCGCTGACGATCCACTGGAGGATGAATCTGCCTCCGAAGACCGCCTCGCCGACAAAGGCGGTCGCTTCCCAGTAAGGGTCCAGTTTAATCTGCAAGATGGCGTTTTGGATTGCATTTACCAGTGATTCCCACATGAATTATCTCCATATAAATGACTTCAATTTTCCGTTATTATAAGCTAAAATCATTTGCAATTAAAGAA
>QNBS01000257.1 GCA_003644175.1 Planctomycetota bacterium
AAGCGCCGCGATTCCAAGCAGATATAATGAATCAATTAACAGCTTCACGTTCGAGTCTCAAAGGTTTTAGCCGATAAGATGATATTTCCACGCCGGATGAATGTCAAACCTTCTTTTCGTCTTCGAAAGGGCGTTTGCCTGTATTGTGGTTGCAAAAGCAGTTTGATTTGCGTAGAATGTTACGGTTGACAGTTGGTTTGTTTTTTGAAGGAGGTACGATCATGTCCATAAGCCGTCGGGATTTTGTTAAGGGTTCGATTGTTTTGCCAATGGGTTTCATGGTCCCGCCGTCTCTGGCGGGCGCAAAGGCGGGCGCAAAGCACCGCACGGTGCTGATCGGCAGCGGCTGGTGGGGGATGAACATCGCCACCGTTGCGATTGAGTCGCGCAAATGCGATGTAGTGGCGCTTTGCGATGTGGACCAGAATCAGATCGACTCGGCCGCGGCGCGCCTGGAGAAGCTGACCGGTCGCATGCCGAAGAAGTACAAGGACTTTCGCGAGTGCCTGGCGAAGGAGAAGCCCCACATCGTAATCGTCGCCACGCCGGACCACTGGCATCCGCTGTGCATGATCGCAGCCGTCAAGGCAGGCGCGCATGTGTACGTCGAAAAGCCTATAGGCCATACGGTTTACGAAGGCCGCGCGATGGTTAAGGCTGCCCGCGAAAACGATCGTGTCGTGCAGATAGGCACGCACCGGCGGGCGTCGCCGCACAATATTTCAGGTATGAAGTTCCTCAAGGAAGGCAGGGCGGGCAAGATCGGCATGGTGCGTTCGTTTGTGCATTACGGTGGTGGACCGGGCAAACCGACGCCGGATTCGGCGCCTCCGAAAGGTCTGGACTGGGATTTCTGGTGCGGGCCGGCGCCGCTTCGGCCCTTCAACAAACGGATTCATCCCAGGGGTTTTCGCCGGTTCCTCGACTACGCCAACGGTCAGTTGGGCGACTGGGGCATCCACTGGCTCGATCAGATCCTCTGGTGGACGGAGGAGAAATATCCGAAGACCGTTGCTTCGGTCGCCGCACGCCATATCTTCGAGGACAATACCGACTGTCCCGATACGCAGGTCGTCCAATACGGATTCGATTCCTTTACCGCCACGTGGGAGCATCGATGGTACGCCGGCAATAACGCCGAGAAGCACAACATCGGCTGTTACTTCTACGGCACCAGGGGCACGTTCCACATGGGTTGGCGCGACGGCTGGACGTTCTATCCGTCCAACAGCCGCGAGCCGATCATCCATGAGGATCCGCAGCTTAACAAACCCGATGACCAGAACATCAAAGAGCTGTGGGCAAACTTCCTTTCGTGCATAGATACGGGCAGGCGACCCGTCTGCGATATCGAGATCGGTCATCGCTCGACGAACATGGCGCTCCTGGGGATGCTGTCGTACAAGGCCGGCCGAAGCATCGAATGGGATGGCGCAAAGGAAATTATCCTCGGCGATCCGGAAGCTAACAAGCTGCTGAAACGCAAGTATCGCAAGCCGTGGGTTTACCCGGAAGCGTAAACGGAAAATGTGGTGGGGCAAGCCCCACCGGTGGTGTTTTAATTGCCGGACCGTTATTTTGTATTTGTTCCGCCATACGTTCTTCAGATCAGGTCAACGGGCAAATCTTAGTCGTAAATTGCTCCGATTACAAGAGGGTAATCCGAGATGTTTCGGATCAGTCCGTAAATGCGGCGGGAACCTCGAGGCCGTGCGATTCCATCAGGCGCGAATCGGTCATTATCTGTCTTGCCGGCCCATCGGCGATTACGGCGCCTTTGTCGATGAGGATTGCTCTTTGGCAAAGGCCGGCGGCGAAATTCATGTTGCATGTGGCGATGATGAGTGTCTGATCGAGCGACTTGAGAAGGTCGGTCAGATTTTTCCTGCTTCGCGGGTCAAGACTGGTGTCCGGCTCGTCCATGGTGATGATCTTAGGCGACATCGACAGGATGGTCGCAATCGCCGCGGCTCGCTTTTGCCCCGCCGAGAGATGGTGAGGCGGCCGTTTTTCCATACCTTCCAGGCCGACGGTCTGCAATGCCTCGGTTGTCCGCTTTACGATTTCGGCGTGTGTAAGCGCCATATTCATCGGCCCGAACGCCACGTCGTCGAAAAGGGTGGGCATAAAAAGCTGCTCGTCGGGATTTTGAAGGACCGAGCCGATAACCGAGCGAATCTTCCTTGCATTCTTTTTGGAAGCAACAATATCGTCGATAAGAATCTTTCCCGTGCCCTCGATGAACACACTCAATGCCAAAAGCAGAGTCGATTTACCGGCGCCGTTTGGACCGATGATCGCGACCTTTTCGCCGTGGGCGATGTCCAGCGTTATGTCTGCAAGAACGTGGCCGCTGTCTGGATATTCAAAGGAAAAGTTCCGGATGTCTACGGCTTTTGCCATATTTCAGATGACTCCTCCAAGAAAACCCAATGCAGCGAGAAAGGCGGCCAGGGCAAGGGAGTAAAATAAATCGTTCCGGGCGAGGCGCATTTCTGTAAGCGTATGAAATTCTCCGTCGAAACCTCTTGCCTGCATCGCCGTATTTACCCTGCCGGCCATGTCAAGGCTGCTCAGGCACAGAGAGCCCACCATGGATGAGGCGGTTTTCAGTTCCCTTTTCATCCCGAGATTGCGCAGTTTTCTGCCCGCCCTCGCCCGAAGCATGTGCTCGGCCCGGTCGATCAAAAGGAAGATATAGCGATATAAAAAGCCCAACTGCATCACTAATATTTTCGGCATGCCCAGTTTCGCCATGCCGTTGAGCAGGTCGCCGAATCGCGTTGTTGCGACAAGACCGATAAGGGCCGCCATGGTGACGATGAACTTTGCAATGATGCTCACACAGCGCAGCATGCCCATTGTCGCGCCAAATCTCAAAGGCCCGAATGAGACGTCTACGGCGGTTCTGTCGTAGAACAGACTGCTCAATGCCAAAACCGCCACAAAGGGACTTACGATCAGTATCTGCTTGAACGCAAACCTCAAAGGCACTCCGCCGACGATCAGCAGCGCAAACGGCCAGACCGCGTAACATACGATCATGCTGACGGCCGTTTGGCCCTGGGATATGACAAACACGGTAAATACGACAGCCGCGATAAGTTTCGTGCGGCTGTCGAGGCGGTGAACAGGCGAATCCTTACAGGCGAGATAGTCAATTCGGGTATGGTGCATTGCCCAGTCCGTCCCTCTTTCTTATCGCCCGGCCCGCCGACCAGACCAGAAGCATCGTTATCGCCGAACCCGCAACGGCTGCAAAACTCGTCCATCCCATGCCGGCATGGGTTGAGCCTTCACCGGTTGCCGCTTCCGTCGCCTCGGTGCGGATTGTGTAGTCCGGCAAAGGTGAAAGTTTTGATTGCACTCTATCCACGGCGGCCATAACAACGCTGTCGTTTGATATGATCGCCTCGAACGTCGGCTGATCCGGTCTTTGGGCGTAGCTCCACTCCAGGCCGTCGGGTTTATCGACGGCAAGAAGAGACAAGCCCGCGCCGACGACAAGAGCAGCAATTAAAAACGTTGCATACAAGGCTCTTTTGCCGGAGGCCGGCGACTCGATGCGGGATTCTGCAAATGCCGGCGGATGAACCTGTCGCAAATACAACAACACCGCAGCGGTGATCAGTCCTTCGATAAATCCGATGATAATGTGAACGCCCGCCATAGTCGCCATGAATGTCAGAGGTGGCACGATCAATACACCTGAAAGGGCGGTTTCGAGAGTAACAAGCATCGCTCCTGTTACCATCGCCAAAACACAGGCGATAACACTGCTTATATATGTTCGGACCTTGCCCGAGTGCGGGGGCGAGCCGATGTTATAAACACAGCAGCCTAAAAAACACGGCACGATCGCCATGTTGATAATGTTGCATCCCAAAGCCAGCAGTCCGCCGTCCTGGAAGATAAGGCATTGAACGATTATGACCGACGACAGCACTATCGACGCCGGGACCGGGCCTAACATTATCGCCAACATGACCGCCCCGACCATGTGCCCGCTCGTTCCCGGAAGAAAGGGCAGCGGGAAATTGACCATCTGGGCGGCAAAGACAAAAGCGCCCATAATGCCCATCAGGGCGAACCGGTCGGAGTTGATCAGCGACTTTGCCCTGTGGCAGATGAAGCCGA
>QNBS01000258.1 GCA_003644175.1 Planctomycetota bacterium
TCCTCTATAATTGTATCGTCGCGATCGAGGAACACTGCAACATTAGCCATGATCTATTCCCTTCAAAGTAACCTTTCGCCGTCGGCGCCGCGCCGTCCCCGACGGGGCGCGATATCTACGGGTCAGCGGTCCTTGCGGTTCGAAGAACGCATCTTTTCAATCGTATCCGTCGAACTCTTGCCCTCCACCAGCGGCGCCAGGGCCACCTTGCCGCCGCGCGATTCGACAAATTCTCTTCCCACCACGCCTTTCTCGGCCCAGTCGGCTCCTTTCACAAGCACATCGGGCTTTACTTTTTTGATCAGCTCAAGCGGTGTAGGCTCGTCGAACACTACAATATAATCGACCGTCTCCAGCGCCGCAAGCACCGCAGCGCGGTCATGTCGATTGTTTATGGGCCTGTCCGGTCCCTTTAGCTGCCGCACCGACGCGTCGCTGTTAAGGCCTAATACGACGATGTCGCCCTGGGCCTTGCAAAACTGCATGAACTCGATGTGCCCACGATGCAAAACGTCGAAACAGCCGTTGGTAAAGACAATGGTTTCGTTTTGATAGCGGTGGTACTCCAACTCCTTGGCCAGCGTTTCGACGTCCTGTATCTTGCCCGTCTTGCCGCGATGTGTTGCGACAAGTTCGTTGACGATTTCATCGACGGTTACGGTGGCGACGCCGAATTTCTCGACTTCAATGCCGCCGGCGATGTTGGCCAATTGAACCGCCGTCATGTAATCGCATCCGGCCGCCACACTGACGGCAAGAGTGGCGAGCACCATGTCGCCGGCGCCGGTAACATCGTAGACGCTTCGCGGGATTGTCGGCACATGCTCGCCGGCATCCGGTGTCCGCAGATAGGCGCCTTCCTTGTCCAGCGTAATCACAACGCCGGCGATGTTGAACTTCCCCGCGATAAAATCGGCCGCTTTGGCGGCGGCGTCAATCGTCTCAATATCAAACCCCGCCACCCGCGAAGCTTCCCGGCGGTTGGGCGTGATGACGGAGGCGCCCTTATATTTGCCGTAGTCTGCGGTCGGCGCCGGATCGACAAAGACCGTCTTGCCCCCGGCATTGGCCTGCTCGATCATCGCACGGCAAAGATCATCCGAAAGAACACCCTTGTCGTAGTCCTGCAGGCAGACGACATCGGACGTCGCCAGTTGTTCATCGTACAACTTCAGGATACAGCTTGCTGTTTCCTGATCCACCTCAGCGGTGTTTTCCTCGTCGATCCGCAGCAGTTGCTGTCTATGCCGGTGCTGGGCCAGACCGATCAGTCGCTGTTTGCTCGTCGTCGGCCGATCCGAAACTTCAACCAGGCCCGATGTGTCGGCGCCCGTTTCGTTGAGCAGTTTTCGCAAAAGCTCTGCATTTGAGTCACGGCCCAGTACTCCTATGCAGAAACACTCCCCGCCCAGCGCCCTCACATCGGCGGCAACCGAGGCCGCTCCGCCGCAACTGTAGCGGCGATCGACAACCTTGAGCACCTGGACAGGCGCTTCCGGGCTGATACGCAGGGCGTCGCCGTACACATAACTGTCCAGGACAAAATCGCCCACCAGCAGCACACGCTGCGAGCCGAGATTCGTAACCGCTTTTAGAAGGTCTTTGTACATTAATCCATCCCGTAATTCACTTGTTCAAAATGCCGTCGATAAGTCCTTCTATTCTATCACCTCCGTCAACAAATTCCAGTTCAACCGCCAGATATGCAAAAAGAATATCGGTGAATTTCCCGGCGCCGACGGCGGTCTTGACCCAGTCCTTTTCCGTTGACAATATCATCTCCGCCCCAAGAGACAGGGCCTGTCGGCGAATTTCGCCGAAATCCGATTCGGTATAGTTATGGTGGTCATTGTAAACCCTGCTCCCGACGACATTCAAACCGTGCTCTTTGAGTCGATTCAGGAACGCCTCCGGATTGCCGATGCCGCAGAAGGCAAAAATACGCTTTTTTCTGAGCTCGTCAAGATCATAGCCGGCGTCCCCCGTACCTCTGGCGCACCGATGCCGATGGATGGCTTTTGCGATGACGATGTCCGGTTTGATCCGTCGGATTTGTTTTTCCAGCAGCTCAATGCCGGCGGCGGTGCTCTGGTCATAGTGGGTGATGACAACGGCATCGGCGCGGCGGATGGCTTTTTTCGGCTCACGAAGCAGCCCCGCCGGCAGCAGCCTGTCATAACCGAACGGCCGCGTTGCATCAATCGCCACAATATCCAGGTCCCGCCCCAGCCGCCTGTGCTGAAAACCGTCGTCCATTACAAGCACTTGGGCGGCAAATTCGTTAACCGCCCGTCCGGCGGCGGCGACCCGGTCGGCATTGACTAACACCTTGGTCCTGGGACATGCCCTGGCCAGAATCGCCGGCTCATCGCTCACCAGGCCTTTGGGCGGTTTATAGCCGCGAGTCAGGACGGCGCATTTGAGAGATTTTTCGCCTAACAGCCTGCACAGCCAAACGACCAGAGGCGTCTTGCCCGTGCCTCCCGTGGTGATATTGCCCACGCTGATCACGGGCGCATCGGCGCTGTGCGTCCTGGCAAGACCCATGTCATAAGCGCTGTTTCGCAAGGCCACGGCCAGTCTGTAAGGTACCGAAATTACTCGCAGCAACGCCCTGAGCATCCGCCTGTCCATGCGGCCGCGGCGCCGGGCAATCAGCCTGCGATAGGAGTTCTGATCCAACGAGCTGCTCCTTTATTCATAAAACCATAAGGCTTCCGACCGGCACGTGATCACAGGCGTTTGATTTGGGCGATAATCGCATCGGCCATCTCCTTCGTGCCCACCGCCGTCGGGTCGTTGCGATCATCCTTCATATCGTATGTAACATCCTTGCCCTCTGCGATCACGGAGGCGACGGCTTTTTCGAGTTTCGCTGCTTCGGACCTCATGTCAAGGTAGTCCAGCATCAGCACACCACTGAGGATCAGCGCCGTCGGATTGACCTTGTTTAGGCCTGTATACTTCGGCGCACTGCCGTGCGTGGCCTCGAAAATAGCGCCCTTAACGCCGATATTGGCGCCCGGCGCAACGCCGAGTCCGCCCACCAGGCCGGCACAAAGATCGCTTAGGATATCACCGTAAAGATTCGGCAGCACGATTACGTCGTACAACTCGGGCTTTTGAATCAACTGCATACACATGTTATCGACGATACGATCCTCGAACTCGATGTCCGGATAATCCTTCGCCACCTGGCGGCTGACGTCCAGCCACAATCCGTCGGTGAACTTCATGATATTGGCTTTATGGACCGAAGTAACCTTGCGCCTGCCCATCTTGCGGGCGTAGTCAAAGGCAAAGCGAATAATCCTGTCGGCGCCTTCCACGGAAATGGGCTTGATGCTGATGCCGGCATTCTTGCCAATCGGGCGATCGCTGTGGGCGTTGAGCCAGTCGATCAGCTCGGCCGTATCGTCTTTACCCTTCTCGAACTCGATGCCGGCATACAAATCTTCGGTGTTCTCGCGAACCACCACCAGGTCGATATCGGCGTATTTGCTGCGAACGCCCTTATAGCTCTTGCACGGTCGCAGGCAGGCGAACAGGTCGAGCTGCTGCCTGAGAAAAACATTAATGCTGCGAAAGCCCGTACCTACCGGCGTCGTGATAGGGGCCTTAAGCGCAGTGCCGTTTTTTCTTACGGACTCGATAGTGGCCTCAGGCAGAGGCGTACCCAGCTTCTTCATCACATCGACGCCCGCCTCGGCCGTCTCCCAGTTAATCGCCGCACCAGTGGCGTCAACGCACCGTCTGGCCGCATCGGCGATTTCAGGACCAATTCCATCTCCGGTAATCAGTGTTACATTTGTCATTAAATCTGCTCCATTTCAATAGTGTTAGGGATTACTCCAAGCCTTGGCCCGGCTGGGCCCTGGACAAGCGAACCGCTATGTTACCGTCGGCGCACCTGCCTGTCAACAGTTCAGCACACCGCCCAAAGCAATTGCCGTGTCTCCGAGTCGGTGTTGTGATTTCTTTGGTTTTTCAAAAAAAATTGCCTGTAAAAGTTGGGTGCTCGCTTTTTACAATGTGATAATTACAGCAAAATGCTTCGTTATGCCGACAATAGATATGATGGCTTAAATGTATTTATTGATGGAGTGCATATCTATGTTAGCAGAACTGGTTAA
>QNBS01000259.1 GCA_003644175.1 Planctomycetota bacterium
ATCTGCGTATGCTCCGCGCGGTGCGTTTTTCGACCCGATTAGGCTTTAGGATTGAAGATCACACGTGGGCGGCGATTGGCAAATTAGCCAAAAATATCACGAAGATAAGCGGCGAGCGAATCGCCATGGAGATGGAAACCACCCTTGCCGATCCCAATCGCCGGCGCGGCGCCGGGATGCTCGTCGAAAGCGGGCTGGCCGGGGCGATATTTCCCGTGATGCACGGCCGCGACGCGAAGCTGGGCATTGAGGTCGTGGGGTATCTGCGAAAGAATGTCGATTTTCCGCTGGCGCTGGCCGGCCTCTTTGCCGCCTTCAGTACCGACGATGTTCTCAAGGCCGTTGGAGTGCTCAAGCTAAGCGGCGCCCATCGCAAACACCTCAAGTTTCTCCTGGAATCGCGAGGCAGACTGCTCGATGCCGATATGCCGCTGGCGCAGCTTAAACTGATCGCCGGCGAGCCGTATTTCTGGGACCTGTACGACCTGCAATGGGCGATCCAGAAGGCGTCTTCTGCAACCGTCGCCCCGCTGGCCGCCATCAAGCGCCGCGCCCGGCAGTTAAAGGGGCGCCAACTGCGCCCCAAGCCCCTGCTCGACGGCCGCCAACTCATCGGCCTGGGCGTTGTGCCGGGTCCTATGGTCGGGCTGGCGAGCAGGGAGATGTATATCGCCCAATTAGGCGAGCAGATCACTGACGCCCGCCAGGCAAAGCAATGGGTCGCCGACTGGCTCAAAAAACATCGCAATCTGTAATAAACTCCGCCGAATGCCGAAATTTCTCGTATAACCTGCTTGAAAGCCGACATGTTTTACAGTATCATAATGCGACTTCGGGGCCTTAGCTCAGTTGGGAGAGCGCTTGCATGGCATGCAAGAGGTCGAGGGTTCGAATCCCTTAGGCTCCATTAGGCCCCATAGGGGCAAAAAAGTACCGGACATTTAATTCACGTATTTGGGAAATAGTTTACGGAGGAGTGGATATTATAAATAATCGTCGGCATTATTTTTCACAAGACGACACTACCGCCGGCCCGGATGTTCTCGCGCCGCCCGGTCAATCATCTTCAACATAAACTCCACGACATCGTCGGATTCGGCTAACATTTTTTTGCGTTTCTCCCGCCATGCCTCTTTCAAATCAGGCTGAGTTAAAAGCTCTTCCGCTTTTTCTATGGCCCGTTCCATTGAACCGGGCCGAAAAATCAGGCCGTAGTCGTTTTCCAGCGCCCGCAGGTAGCCGAAATCATAAGTCCCCAGACAAATCGCAGGCGCCCCCAAAACCGCACATTCGGCGGCCATAGTTCCGCCCTCCACCATCGCCAAAGAGGCAAAGGCCAGCAGGTCGTGCATAAGCTCAATTGGTACGGGATTTTTGTATTGTTTCAGTGCGGCCGGAAGAGATTCTTCGGAGCTTATTATTACTTTGCCGAAACGGGAGATTCGCTCGACGGCTTTAAGAAGATCGGTTTCGCTGCTGCCGGTTCGTCCTGTGTCGTGAGTTGCCGACCATGAGACGATTCTAAAGAAAATATAAGGCTCATCAGGATTGAAACCAGCCTGTCTCAGCCGGTTGCGGTCGGGGCGGAAATATTGCGGGCCAAGGTATGAAAGGACCGGTGAGCCGCGGAAACGGATATGTCTTTTTCCGAAATCGCGGTAGTAGCCCAGGCCCGTGCAGATGTATGTGGCAAGGGTCATGCCGACAGCGGCCTGGAGACGGGCGTGCTCCATATCGTCATAAACAACCGTCGGGACGCCAAGCAGTTTGCCGGCGGGGCCGACGGAATGACCAACACGGGCGACCATAACATCCGGCTTGAAACGCCGTGCGATTTTTATCAGCTTTATTGTTCTTGTAACAAGTTCCCACGCCATAGCTGCGGTATTAGGGCCTTTTGTGCTGATGCAGGTGTATTCAATCCCAAGGGCATTGAGCAAATCCAGGGCGATATCCTTTTTTCGGGCCGTCACAAGAACCTGGTCGCCGCGCTGCCGGAGCCGCCCGATGCAATTCCTGAAGAAATGCACCTGGGCGGGATGGACGATGTCAAAAAGAACTTTCATTTATTTCCTCAAGTGGGCGGCGATTTTTTCCGTATTCGGTTTTTCAATAACGCCCTTTTCCGTAATGATCGCGGTAATGTTCGCCGCATCCGTCACATCGAACGCCGGATTATAAACCTTGATTCCCTCGGGGGCGGTTCTTCTGTCGCCGAACGACGCTACTTCGTCGGCGCCTCTTTCTTCTATCGGTATTTCATCGCCGCTTGCCGTACTCAAATCAAAAGTGCTCGAAGGCGCCGCAATATAAAAAGGCGTCCCGTGCTCGGCGGCCAGAATACTCAAGCTGAAAGTCCCGATCTTGTTGGCCGTATCCCCGTTTGCCGCTATGCGATCGGCGCCGGTGATCACAGCGTTAACCTTGCCCTGCTTCATCAGCACACCCGCCATATTGTCGCAGATCAATGTTGCATCGATGCCCGCCCGGCTCAACTCCCACGCCGTCAGCCGTGCCCCCTGCAGCAAAGGCCTCGTCTCGTCAACCTACACGCAAAACCTCCTGCCCATCCCGTGCGCCTCGTACATCGGCGAAAGCGCCGTCCCCTGGCCCGCCGTGGCAAGGGCGCCTGCATTACAGTGCGTAAGCACTCCGGCCCCTTCCTTTACGAACCGCTCGCCGTGCCGGCCGATCGCCTTGCACATCTCCTTGTCCTGCCGGCAGATCGAATGCGCCTCGGCAAGAAGAGCCTCCTTCAACGCCGGCAAATCCGCTCCCGGATTTTCCGCCGCAAACCTCCGGGCAAAGGTCTTCATACGATCCAGCGCCCAGAACAGATTAACCGCCGTCGGACGCGACCCGGCCAGGAACTCGGCCGCCTTCTCGAGGCGCCGCAGAGCCGCCGACAAGCCACCGCCCCGCAGACCCTTCATCGCAATACAAACCCCGTAACCGGCCGCAACACCGATCGCAGGCGCGCCGCGCACCGCCAACGTCTTGATCGCGTCATAAAGCGACTCAACGTCGGCACACTGAATCTTCCTGAACTCGCCCGGCAGCAACCGCTGATCGATCATCTCAAGATAACCATCGCCCCCGCCAACCCACTCAAGCGTCTCAAAAACCATCGCAATTTGCCTCTCGAATCATTTTTCTCATTCCCTAAAACGGGGACAGTTACCTGTTTTGCACTTGTCTGGATGGTATCCCTTCCCGTATCGGGTGGCATCCCTTCTCGGCGCAGCCGAAAGGGATGGCTGGAGCGTTAGCAAACCATCCCTTTGCTGCGCTGCGCTCCGCAGAAGGGATGCCACCCAGAATATATGTTGTACAGGCATCTTGCATATCCGACTTCTCATGTAAAAGCAGGCCAATCATCTCTATCAATTACCAAGGGCCCTTGGCGTATGTTCGCCCATACTGCTGCACTGGAAAAATACCAGTCCTCAGGTGATATCACCAGCTTCTTTCTAACCGGGTTACGGTGGATGTACCGAACACACGCGATCAGCGTATCTGTCCGCGTAATATTCCGATCATAACCTCCGCCCTTTTGCCAGAAGCGATAATGGTCCCCCTTCCACCCAGTCCGCAATTTTTCGATATCTGTCGCGTCTGTGGATTTCATGTGGGAGATTATTTTCCTCCCCACAGGTCGTTTTATCGTCGAGAGAATCCTCGAAATCGAATAATCCTTCTCTTTGGGATGAATGAGCAGATGAATATGATCCGGCATAAAGACATACGCCCAGAGAGAGAAGTTGTATTTATTTCTTGCGTTTCCGATAGATTCGACCAGCCACTGGCAATAGGACCGATTCAGGAAAAACTTGTGATTGTGATAGCAACTAAAAGTCAGTTCATGGGCGTGCCCCGGTATATCCCAACGTTGACACTTCTTCGTGATTCTATTATTTGTCTTCATAGCAACACTCTAAATGATTTCTCAAGACACGGCAAGATGAATCAAGATACCAAGAGTTCTGTCATCCCTTCTCATATTGGGCCACTCCTTCTCGTATCGGGTGGCATCCCTTCTCATATTAGGCCACTCCTTCTCGTATCGGGTGGCATCCCTTCTCATATTAGGCCACTCCTTCTCGTATCGGG
>QNBS01000260.1 GCA_003644175.1 Planctomycetota bacterium
AATCCGCTGTTTGTGTTGCTCTCGGACCGGGCATGCCATATTATCAAGCCGCAGGATCATCACCTTGGACCGCTGGTGAGAAGTTTTGTCATCAACGCCTCGCAGAACAAGACGGCGGTTCTTGCCCGCGAGATTCCGCTTACGTTAGCCTCCATGAGTCTGGAAAAGCCCGTAAACTCGCTTTTTGTGGCGGACCAGAGCGGCGACCAGCCGGATATCGAGGCCCTGTCGGAAACCACCGGCATCCCGGCGCAGACACTCGACCCGGTCGCTCTGGCCGGGGCGGACAAAAGCCTGCTCGCCGATTGCGATTGCCGGGTGGAATTTGCCATGGCCTGCGGCGCCGCGATTGCCCAGGTCAAACACATAAAGCCCAGCGACTTCCGCAAGAGTTTTGCGCCCTACATGGGCAAGAAAATGATTCTGCAGCGAATGCTGAGGGCGATAAGCGTTTTTGTTACGATTTCAATGATCGCGCTCGGGCTCTATTTTCAACTCAAGGTCATGAGAATTAACGACTATACCAGCAGTCTTGACAGGAATATGCGAAGAGACTACGCCAAGGCAATGTACGGCGCCAAACCGCGAAGCAATACGTCAATCCTGAGGCAACTGGTCCGTAAGCACGGCCAAATCCAGAATATCAAGAAGGGGGATTTCGGGGACGAAGGCTCAGTCCCTGCAAAGCTGAGGTACATGCTCGAAGCGATCAACAAGGCGCCGGCGCAGATCAGCTTACAGGTCGTCTCGATCGATGTAACGACCAAGACTATGGGGTTGGTCGGCAGCACGAACAAACGTGCGAGCACCCTTGCGCTTTTCAATTCATTCAAAGAACACCCGAAACTTATCAAGAAATATGAAAGCTATAATGAAAGAGCCAACCGGGATGCGTTTACAATCCAGCTCAGTCTGAAGAAAGCCAAATGATAAGGAAGCCCAATGAAAGATTATTATAAAAAGGCGAATCTTTACTATACCGCGGTTCCACTTGTGGCAATGGCGTTTGTGATATTTGTTGCCGCCATTTCCCTGCCGGCGGCCGGCCGGAAATGGAAGAAGAAGCAAGACGAATATTTGAAAGCAAAAAGCCTGATCGAGAAAATAGTGAAGCTCGACCCTGAACGGCTGAACTATAAGGCCAGGAAAGGCGCTTCGGGTGAATTCGACTACTCTACAGCTGTGGTGGAAATCACAAAACTGGTCAAAATCTCCTCGTCGAATTACTCCCTCCGGGGCCACGGGGTGACTAAGTCCGGCGGAAAATTAAGAAAAAGCGCAGATATTACGATAGAGAAGGTCAATATCGAGAAACTCTCGCAATTCATTTCACAGATTCTGCTTCGCTGGCCCGACCTGAAGTGCGACCGTCTGTCAATTGACAAGGACCCCGGGGGCAAGGACTTGTGGAAGGCAACCATGAAGTTTGTCTACACATACCAGTAGGGACATCGCCAACCTGCGTCATTGTCGATGCGCACCGGCCGGGCGGCAAGTCACGCAAGGACGTCGACAAGCAGCCCTGTTGGAATATCGCCTGCGGCATTATAGGATTCCGGCCCAAAGCCGCTGCCGTATCCACGCCAACGGTCCGGTAATCGGCTATAATAGTCAACTGTCGGCAGAATATGCCGGCGGAAAAATCTCTCGCCGCCGGCGGGCAGCGCCAGTGCCGTTTGGACATCGCCATCACCGTGCGACATCGGATCAATGACACGGCAAGATATAACTCTTGTCATCTGATTACCTTACCCTCCCGGCGAACGGAAGGGGTGTTTTGGCGAGAGAACAATGGATCAGACTCATCAACCGCACCCCCCGTGCCTGTTTCCCCCATGAAAAAACACACCCAACTCACTATCGGCATTATACCACAAACACCGCTTCATTTCAACCCAAAAACAGGTATACAGCAGCGATATTTCGGTCTCAAGGGCATCAATTGTACTTGCAAACCGGGCGTCTCCGCCGTAAAACTAAAGGCAGAAGTTTTAAACAGCAACCGAACAGGAGGTGTCCATTATGAAGTTGCTTGCCGGATGCCCTAATTGTGGCAGAACTCTGCACTTGAGTTTATCAGCCGCCGACCGCAGGCTCGCCTGCCCGGCCTGCGGCAGGATGTTCAAGGTGCCCAATCTGGAGGATCTGCAAAAGGCCCTCTCGGTGGCCGACGCCGCCAAAGGCGAAATCTACGTGGACGAAAACGGCAATGTGTACGGATAGAGCATCAAACCAATCTCTCTTTTTTGACAGGATAACAGGATTTTTATCATCTGTTTTTCATCATGTTATCCTGTCAAAGATTCCGTGAACGGCCTTGCTGTTTGTATTTTTCCAGCAGGGCGGTTAAACGCTTCACCACTTGGGGGTGTTGCTTGCAGACGTTTTTGCGTTCGCCGATGTCGATCGAGAGGTCATAAAGCTGGATCGCCGGCAGGTTCTGCTTCTTTGCGTCTTTAGGCTTCGGGGCGCTCCAGCCGCCCGAGCCGGGGCATAGTTCGAGTTTCCACTTGCCCTGCCGGATCGCAAACGAGCCGTTAACCGAGTGGTGGACGGTCGCCTCGCGAAGCGGCTTATCGAGCTTCTTGCCCAAAAGCGCCGGCAGGATGCTCACGCTGTCCTCACCGGCATTACCGGGCAGCGTCCGGCCGGCAATCTCGGCGGCGGTCGCCATCAGGTCGGTCAGGCAGATCGTCTCGTCGCACGTCGTTTGGGCTTTGACCTTTTTCGGCCAGCGTGCGATAAACGGTATGCGGTGGCCGCCTTCGAAGATGTCGGCCTTGTACCCGCGGAATCGGTAGCTCGGGTAATGGCCGTGTTTGGCAAGCGCCGCAAAGTCGGCCTGCGGCGAGCAGCCATTGTCGCTGGTCAGGATAATCAGCGTATTCTCGACGAGATTGTTCCTCTCTAATGCCCGCATAACCTGCCCAACGGTCCAGTCCACCTCGCAGACAAAATCGCCATAGACGCCGATACCGCTCTTACCGATGAATTCGGCATTGGGCACAATCGGCGTGTGCGGTGCGGCCAAGGGGAAATAGACGAAAAAGGGCGACCCCGGCGATTGCTTAGCTGTTTTATCGATGAATTCGACGGCCTTTCGCGTAAGCGTCGGGTTAACCTCGATATGCTTGAAATCAGGCGCAATCCTGCCTCCGCGCCAAAAGGCAGGCGATGGAGATTTCTTGACCGTATCGGTCGGCTCCATGGTGGGCCGGTCGTTTTCGACGTAGCAGTAGGGCGCCATATCCAGCGACGCCGGGATACCGAAAAAGTAGTCAAACCCCACATCGTTCGGGCCGGGCCGAAGAGGCTTGCTGTAATCGGTTTTCTTGCCGCCGCCCAACCCAAGATGCCACTTACCCACACAGGCGGTCTTGTAGCCGTGCTCTTTCAAAAGCGACGCAACAGTCATCCGCCCATCCTCGATAAGGGCAGGCGACGACCCATTGAGCACACCGCGTTTTAGCCGAGAACGCCAGCAGTATCGACCCGTAAGAACGCCATACCGAGTAGGAGTACAAACCGCCGACCCGGAATGAGCATCAGTAAAGACCATACCCTCCCTTGCCAGCCGGTCCATATTAGGAGTAGGTATCTTGCCGTCCTTGTTAAGGCAAGCAACATCCCCATAACCCATATCGTCGGCAAGGATATAAACAATATTAGGAAGATCACGCTTGGCCGCTCCCCGAACAACCCCCGGCAAAGCCAAACAAGCCGCCCCGGCCCCGGCAACCTTCAAAAACTCACGTCGGTTATATTGTACTGGTTCAGCGTGAATTGGGCAGATCCGTTTCACAGTTAAGAGACTCTTTCTGCCTTCGGCAGATATTGAATCCGCCTTCGGCGGGGCTATTTTATCAGGTTTTCTAAGGCATTGCAAGACTCCGAATTGTTCCAGATCAGAAAACGGGGCAGCAGGTGTATAACTGCCACCTGTCAAGCGTCTTTTCATTACACGGAGAAGTTCTAACATGCGTCATGCCGCTGATACGGATGAACTCCTTAAAATCCTTCGATATAAACTGCGGGCCATTGTCGGATATGATCCGTGGTCTGGCATTGGGGAATTTTTCCCGTG
>QNBS01000261.1 GCA_003644175.1 Planctomycetota bacterium
GTACTATGCATCGGCATTGACTGCCAAAAAGACGATTATTTCCGCAACATTTTACGCAGAACGGCCATCAAAGTTTGCGGCTGGAAGTAGTTTTTGTCTAATCGCAGATGAACCGTTCTTTTGTCGGGTATGCGCACGATCCCGGGCGCCCGTGCGAATAAATCGCCGGCGGGCGCAGAATCGGTGAAGGCAAAAACCACATCCGGCTTCGAGACGATTATGCTCTTTATCGTCCATCGCCCCGCCAGTATCTTCAATTCGCTGAGGTCGAGCAGGCGGGCGACCTGGTTGGGCACGGGTCCGAACAGATCGGTCAGTTCCTCGGACAATTTTTTCAGGTCGCCGGCGTCTTTGGCCACGGCAATCTTCCGGTAAACCTCCATGCGCCGGCGGTCGGAGGGGATATAGCTTTTTGGGATGCAGGTTGAAAATCCAAGGTCAATCAGCGCACCGGCCTGCTCTTCGACCGGCTCGTTCTTCAAACGTCCGACCGCCTCGCTAAGAAGGCGGCAGTACAGTTCGTAGCCGACGGTGTTGATGTGGCCGGACTGCTCGGCGCCCAGGATATTGCCGGCGCCGCGAATCTCAAGGTCGCGAAGTGCGATGCGAAAGCCGGCGCCCAACTGCGAGTACTCCTCGATCGCCTTCAATCGCCTGGCGGCCAGCGGTGTGATCGAACGCCTGGCCGGCAGCAGCATGTAAGCGTAGGCGCGGTGCTTGTATCGACCGACCCTTCCGCGGAGTTGATGCAGTTGAGCCAGGCCGAACCGATCTGCATCGCAGATGATCATGGTGTTGGCGTTGGGAATATCCAGACCCGACTCGATGATCGTCGAACAGACAAGCACATTCGTCTTTCCCGTCACGAAGCGAATCATCGCGTCTTCCAGTTCGTGTTTGGCCATCCGCCCGTGCGCGATATCGATTCGGACTTTCTCGTCGGCAAGAATCTTCCGCACATCGTCGGCCGCCCGCTCTATCGTCTGCACGCGATTGTGCAGAAAGAACACCTGTCCGTCGCGATTCAGCTCATGCAGGATCGCCTTGCGTATCAAATCACGGTCGTATCGACACACCTTCGTCACAATCGCCCGCCGATCCAGCGGCGGCGTCGCAAGCGAACTGATGTCGCGCAGGCCCAGGAGCGACAGGTGAAGCGTTCGCGGAATGGGCGTCGCCGTCATGGTCAGCACATCGACGTTGACCTTGAGCTTTTTGAGCCGCTCCTTGTGCTCCACGCCGAATCGCTGCTCCTCGTCGATGATCAAAAGCCCAAGGTCCTTAAAGCCCACATCGCCGCTTAACAGACGGTGGGTTCCGATGAGAATGTCCACCTTGCCTCGCCGGGCGGCGGTGGTTATCTCCTTTGCCGTCTTTGCGGCGACGAAGCGATTGAGCACCTCGATTACCACCGGGAAATCGGCGAACCGCTCTGCGAACGTTCGTCCGTGCTGCACGCAGAGCACGGTGGTGGGCACAAGCACCGCCACCTGCTTGCCCGCAACGACAGCCTTGAACGCCGCCCTCATGGCAAGCTCGGTCTTGCCGTAGCCCACATCGCCGCACAGCAGGCGGTCCATCGGCACGGTTCTCTTCATATCCGCCTTGATCTGTTCGCAGACGTTGATCTGGTCGGGTGTTTCCTGGTAGAGAAAAGACTCCTCGAACTCCTTCTGCCACGTCGAATCGGCGCCGAAAGCGTAGCCCCCCAGTTTCTTGCGTTTAGCCTGGGTCTCCAGGAGCTGGGCGGCTAATTCCTGAACGCCTTTTGCGACTTTTTCCTTCTGCCGCCGCCATCTCTTTGTTCCGATCCTGCTCAGGGTTGGGCGTTTGGGCGTCGAGCCGATAAATTTTTGCACGAGGGCGATACTGCCGACGGGCACATGGATGAGGATCTTGTCGGCATATTCGATAGTCAGGTATTCGCCGGCGCTGCCGTTTTTCTCCATCGTCCGCATGCCTTTGAACCTGCCGACGCCGTAGTTGATATGGACGACATAATCGCCCTTCTGCAGATCCAGCAGGCTCTCTACCGGCGAGACGCTGCGTATCGTGCGGATTCGGCGGCGGATTGCATACTGGCCGAATATCTCGTGATGGCCGACGACAATCGTATTGAGTGAATTGACGATAAAGCCCTGATGAATGAATCCCACGGGCAGATGAAAATTACTCGGCAGGCTGCCGTGCGTTTCGCAGATGATTTCCGTAACACGGTTGACCTCGGCGTTGTTTTCGCAATAGAGGATCACCTCCTTTTCCTCGGTCTGTGCAAGCAGTTCTTCGAGAACCGCCTTGCCGGACTTCCAGACGGCGCCGGCCTTATGCTCGTAGTGCCGGGCGCTGCTTACATCGAGGCGCATCGCCTCGGGCGTTGCGGTATCTGCAAAGCGGCTGATCTCGAGCAGCACAAACTTCTGCATCGCCCTGTAGATCGCGCTGAACGGATAAAGCCGGCGCGGGTCGTCCACCCGGTCAAGGAACAGGCTCGATACTTCGGCGACCTCGGTTGGCTCGTCGAGAATAATGATGGTGTCGGCGGGCAGGAGATTGATAAAAAGCTCCGTCTGTTCGAGCCGTTGGCAGCCTCCGGGCATGATGACATTCAAGCTGTCGATCTGCTCGCCGGATCGCTGCGTATCCAGATTTATGCGCCGAATACTCTCGACGGCATCGCCGAAGAATTCCACGCGAACGGCTTCAATATCCCGCACGGCCGTTTGGCCAAGGGTGCGGCCGGCCTCTGTGGTCACCGGAGCGAAGATATCGACGATGCCGCCGCGCCGGGCGAACTGGCCGGGCATATCCACACGGTCAACGCGCTCGAATCCCGCATCGTGCAGCCACTCGACGACAATCGCCGGCTCAATCGTCTCATTGACAGCGAGTTTGAGCCCGCCGGCTTCGAGCACCTGCACACTGGGCACTGGCTGGTTGATCGCCTGGATGGATGTGGAGATAACAAGATCGCCCAAATCGCCCGGCGCCCCGTGAGCCAGCCCCACGGCGACCCTCAAACGCTGGGCGGCGATTTCGTCGGTCGCGTCGCTGAACTTGTCCTGCCCCTCCCAGACCGGAAAGGTTTCGGGCGTGCGGCCGAGGAAAACCACAAGGTCGTCGGCGATGTTGTCGGCGTCGTCGATGTGGGCGCTGACGTAGAGAATGGGCCTTTTCATCTCGCGACTAAGGTAAGCAGCCAGCATCGGCGCAAAGGACCCCCACGTCCCGTCGACTTTTACCGGCCCTGCGCCGGGGGCGGTTTCTTTCAGACGCGACACGATCTGTCGAACAACTTTGTGATTACCAAGGTCCACTGACACGCAGATATTAGACCCTCACGACCGTTTCGTCAACATTTAAGGAACCGCTTCGCGGAGCTGTTTTAGTAGATTCCTCGGCTTCGCTCGGAATGACAAATCGGGTTTTGTTAGAGCCACTAAATACCAAAACCCAAATGTTCAAACGGCTTCTGTCGCGTCAAAATAAGGTGAGGACTTTTGCAAAAGTCTTGTTAGTGATCAGTATAGATTGCCGCCGATTTCGCCGATTGCAGCGTTTCAACTATACCGGGCATTGTTCCATGCTGGTTTGGCGCGTCCCACCAGACGTTTCCTTCCACCACGCGCACTCCTTCGGGCGTCAACGCAACATCCCACCCGATCGTCCGAATTGGCACAAAACCCGCCGCCGCTTCTTTTACGACACGACAGGCCTGATCCCAAAACGGCAGCCTGAAGCCTTCAAAAAGGGACCCTGTACGAGGGTGTCTGCTGACTATGCGGATGCCGTCCCCGTTGCCGGTCACCTGATTTGCCGCGGCCAGCACACCGTCTGAAAGGCGCACCTTAGCCTCAACGTTGCCGATCAGTCCATCCAAATAAGTGTCGATAATGTGATCACCGACAATAGGCTTAAAATGCGCGTGGATAACATGCGGTCGGCATTTCTCATCCACAAAAGTGATGATTCGCACGGTCTGGAGGGCCTCGGTACCGCTAAGCCGTACAATAGACGGATGATTCTTCAGCCGCTGCTGAATCAGGAAACCGTCCGGATCCGAGCGGATCATTTCATAAATGTCA
>QNBS01000262.1 GCA_003644175.1 Planctomycetota bacterium
GCACGGTGGTGGTATGTACTGGAGCGAAAACGGGCCTTCGATCAAGAATTGTACGATAACGGAAAATTTTGCCATTGGTCGAGGCATAACACAAAATGGTATAAATCTGTATGGCGGCGGCGCCGGCTTCTTCTGCTGGTCGTCGGATGCGGTGATCGAGGATGCCGTTATCACGGATAATAATTCCAATGGTTCCGGCGGTGGTGTTCTTATTGGCGGCGATACCGGTTTTCCATGGCTTAAAAACTGTCTTGTAGCAAGAAACTCGGCGGTGCTCGACGGCGGCGGTATTGCGGCAAGGTGGTATGCGACGCCTACGATAACAAACTGTACGATAGCGGACAATGAGGTTACTTTGTCAAATGGCGCCGGCGGCGGCATCGCCTCATCGTATGGCAGTGATGTGATTGTCAGGGACAGTATTGTATGGGGCAACACAAGCGCCGAAGGTGCGCAGCTTGCTGCGATCAGCGGTTCGGATTACTATCAATATCCATCGACCATCGATGTCAAGTACAGCGACATTCAGCCGGTGCCTGAAGCGGAAGTTGTTGAAGGACCAATGGCTCTTGATATAGTTTTCGTTATAGATACATCGGCCAGTATGGGCGCCCCTATTATAGAGGTTCGCGACTCAATTCCAGTAATCATCGACGGTATTGCGGCTGTAACAGAGAACTACAGAGTTGCTCTTGTGGGTTACCGTAATTATGACGCCCCTGGGGCCGATCCCGCCAATAGTTATCTTTTTAAGGATTTTGCTCCGTTAACTAATGATCCTGCTGTAATAACAGCCGGTATAACTCAGATGGTAATTGGCGGCGGCGCCGGAGCGGAGTCTGTTTATTCCGCTTTAATGCACTGTATAGATCCTGAAGCTCAGGATCAGCTTTTGGCGAACATCGGGCAGGGTCAGTTTATTGATCCGGCCTCTCCGGGTCCGCAATGGGGCAGCGCCGCGACAACAAGAAAAATCATTATTCTTATGGCGGACATCGGACCGAGAGACCCTGAGCAATATACTAATTATGGAATCGATGATATTGTCACCGCTGCAAATGATAATTCGACGACAATCTTCTCGGTGCGGGTAAATAACCGTGTTATAACCGCTGCAAACAGGGCCCTCTTTGGAGACCTTGCATTGCGGACGGGCGGCCAGTTCATCGAAGCTTTGCAAACCAGCGAAATTACTACGGCTATCCTCGATGCGGTCAGCGGCATATCCGTAACCAATGCCGGTCTGACATATCCTTATATTGAAAATGGCAGTGATATATTTGGGTGGGATTCTACGAATAATTTGTGGGACGCCGGTAATAACAACCTTGATGTCGATCCGAACTTTATGGTCGGCTACTACCTCGGAGAGGGTAGCCTTTGTATCGATGCCGGAGAACCCAATGCGGCGGACGCAGGGCTGGTGTATCCGTACACCACGCAAATAAACGGTGACGGAGACGACCCCGACAGTCGTGTCGATCTTGGTTACCATTACCGCAGGCGTGCGCCTCAATTTGAACTGATTGTCCAAATTGACCCTGGCTCCGTGGACGGGCCTCACGGTACGGTGGCCATAAACCCGTCGCCGGATCCTGTTACGGGCAAAATCACGGCCGGCACAATGGTGACCGTAACGGCGATTCCCGACGCCGGCTACAGGGTGCGCGAATGGATCGGAACCGATGATGCGCCTGCATGGCAGGAGACGAGCGCCACATTCATGATAGATGCGGACACCACTATCGGTGTCGTCTTCGAGCTCGACGTCCAATACAACCTTCTTGTTCCCGAACCGTACGCGACGATCGAGGAGGCCGTTGTCGCCGCCAATCCGGGCGATAACATTGTTCTGGCGCCCATAGAGCACTATATCTCCGATCCGGACGGGATCGACTTCGGAGGAAAAAACCTTACAATCATGTCCACAGACCCCGACGATCCTGCAATCATTGCCCAGACGATAATTAATTGCCAGGGAACCAGACTCCGGTCCAAACGCGCCTTCCATTTCCATAACGGCGAAGACAATCGTTCCAAACTTTGGGGTATTACCATCAAGAATGGATATGCTTTCTTCGCACGTGGCGTAGATCGCGGGTTGCCGGGTGCTATTTGGCCGGGTGCTGTTCCGCCGAACTACCAACAGGATCCGGTAACCCGCGCCCCAAACGGTGGAAGCGCCTCGGGCGACGGCTATGGTGGAGCGATCCTGTGTGAGAACAAAAGTTCACCTGTATTTGAGAACGTGGTATTTTATAACAATATGGTCACCGGCGCCCAGGGTGGCGACGGCGCCGACGGATGGCCGGTCGACGATCCTCCTTATAACGACCAGGATGACGCACAGCCCGGCGGTCACGGCGGCGACGGCCAGGGTAACGGTTACGGCGGCGCCGTAGCCTGCCTGCAGCAGAGCAACCCGAATATCATAAACTGTACGTTTGAGGACAACACGGCCCGCGGCGGAATGGGCGGCATCGGCGGCGACGCCGGCCCACTCGGCGCCGGCGGCGGCGGCCATGAGGCCCCCGGCGGCGACGGCGGCGACGCTGTCGGCTTCGGACAGGGCGGCGCCATTTACGCCGCCGGCGATTGTACGCCCATAATCACTGATTGCAGATTCATCAACAACAACGCATTAGACGGACTTGCCGGCGCCGGCGGAACCATGACCAGCGGCAATGAATGGGGCGAAGGCTGGGTTGCATCCGACGGCGCCGACGGCGCAACAACCACTTACGGACAGGTCCGGGGCGGCGCCCTCTATTACGGAATTAATAGTGATGCAGACGTTACAGACTGCAACTTTGTCGGCAACATGGCGTTCGAGTCCTATCTGGAAACTGCTTCGGGATACGTCGACACGCTCGGCGGCGCCGTCTTCTCCGATCCGAACAATACTATTGTCTTAAAGAATTGTGATTTTGTGGAAAATCTCCCCGGTGCTGTTTATGCGCATTCACGCTGCTGGGTTGATGTGGACAACTGCACATTTGTCGATAACGCCAATCCCGGCGCCATGTCCCCCCAGGCGCCCGCCGGGGCGCTGTACATGGGCCCGAGCCCGGAAAGCCATCAGATTGATATCACCGAGTGTGAGTTCCGCGGCAACTCCACTTCCGCCGACGGCGGCGCCGTCGTTTGCAAGACCGACGCTTCCTTTACCAACTGCTCCTTCGGCGGTAATACGGCGAATGGTTATGGCGGAGCATTCTACGGTTACAAAAACCCGGACCCCAACGAGACGACCATATTCCTGGACTTCCAAAACTGCAGCTTCACGGAGAATGAGGCGGCCTATGGCGGCGGACTATACATCAGGAAATCCGACGCAACATTTAACAATTGCTACTTCATGACCAACGAGGCCGGGAGCGGCGGCGGCTTGTTCCTGTCCGATGGAACAATCACGCTCGACGGCGGAATTATGCGCGGCAACCGCGCCGCCTCCGACTTTGCCCTTGGCGGCGCTATGGCTTGCGCCGCAACGGCGGCGACAATCGAAAACTTCGTCTTTGAAGACAATGCCGTCGCCGGCGCCGAAGCTTATGGCGGCGGCATCATGTTCTACGGCGGCGATGAACTGATCACCCATACCATAAAGAACTGCCTGTTCAAGGGTAACCGCAGTTCCTATGGCGGCGGCGCTATCGGCTGTAATATCTTTGTGAAGGCAGAGATAGACAACTGTACGTTTGACGACAACGATGCGGACATGTTCGGCGGCGCCCTGTTCTGCGACTGGTCGAGCCATCCCAAGATCAACAACTCGATACTTACCCGCAACGACCGCCACGCGGTATATGAAGAAGAGATCGGCGGGGATTCACAGATAACGTTCTCTCTGTTCAACGATAATCCGGACGGCGACCTCTATGACGCCGAGACCGGGGTAAGCTACACCGGCGCCGCTGCGATCAACACGGTCAACGCCAACGGCGACAATATCGACGGCGACCCGCTCTTCGTTTCCGGACGGCTGGGCGATTATTATCTCAGTCAGCCTGAGGGCGGCCAGAGTATGACCAGCCCCGCCGTTGACTATCCTGGGAC
>QNBS01000263.1 GCA_003644175.1 Planctomycetota bacterium
GCCGAACCATTCATCGAATCCTTGCCTCGTCGGCACGCCCGTCGTATCCGGCTCGCCCAGGCCCCATTTGCCTGTAACGCCGGTGGCGTATCCGGCTTTTTTCAGGACCTCGGCAACGGTTACATCTTCGGGTTTCAGCGGTACGCGTTTTTGAGGACCGACGCCGCCGGCCTTGCCGTGATTGCCCCGGACACGCGTATGGCCGGTATGCCGGCCCGTCATAAGAACGCTGCGGCTTGGCGCACAGACCGTCGAGCCGGCGTAACAGTCGGTAAATCGCGTGCCTTCTTCAGCTAAACGGTCGATGTTGGGCGTCTGGATGTGCTTCTGGCCGTAGCAGCCTAAATCGGCGTAACCCATATCATCAGCCATGATAAAGATAATGTTGGGTCTGGCGGCCGACGACCCGGCGGCGCCGCGTTTGCGGGCCTCGCTGCACCCGGCGACCGCCGGCAAAAAGACCGAAACCCCCGCGGCTTTCAGAAACCAGCGTCGGTTAAATCTGCTTTGCATCGGTGTTTTCCTTATAACAATCGTGTGATACGGTTTAGCAAGAATCCTCGTGTCACGACCCTTCTGCGGCTCGGGCCAATCCCTGTCTTTGTATATGCCGTGGTCGGGCGCCTTGATCTCCTTCATCTGAATTTCTCGCAAACATCCCCCGATTGTACCCTACCAATCGCAGCATTGTCAACCAAAACCGCCACAATCTGCAATTGCGTGCTATTTGGCGTTATCGTCTTTTCCATCGGTCAGCCATCGCAGTGAGAATCTTTCAAATGTGATGGTTTCGTATGGGCTGTTTTGGCCTGCTTCGTAGAGGCATGCGATTCGTCCGTCGCCCAAGACAGCCAGGCATGAGTAGGCCGCAGGTCCGGCATGGAGTGTCTTTGCGACGGGCCAGGTCCTGCCTTCGTCGTAACTGAGTTTAACGGTCATATTGACCCGGCTGTCGGTATGGGCGGGGTTGGAAAACAGCAGGCGGTTTTTTGAGTCATCGGATGCAAGGCTGTATCGGATAAAACTTGCCTGGCAGCGAGGCTCGGGCAGGGCGCCGTCCCGGTAGATATCCGACCATGTCATGCCGCCGTCGGAGCTGGTCGATACGGCGCGGTTCTTTTTGGCGCGGTAGTAGTTTCGCATGTTGAGCATGAGTTTGCCGTCTGCAAGTTCGACAACCTGACATTCGTTGACCTGATCGGTGGGCGTCGAACCGCCCAATTTCCACGTCTTACCGTGGTCGTCGGAATAGATGACATGCGAGTAGTATTTTTTTGTCCCGGCTTCGATATGGTCGCACGGGATCAGCAGCCTGCCCTTGTACGGACCTTTCTCAAGCTGGATTCCGGTGCACGGTCCCGTAGCGTACCATGTCCAGTCGGGCTTCTTGGTGTCGGCGGTGATATCTTCGGGTTTAGTCCAGCTTTTTCCGTCGTCGGTTGACGATGTTACGAAAACGCGACGGGTGTCCTTGCTCTTCAAATCGATGATGGCCCGTTCTCGATCCGTGCCGAGATTCCACGTCATCAGAAGCCGGATAGTGCCGGTCGCCCGGTCGACAACCGGACAGGGATTGCCGCAGGTGTTGGCCCCGTCGTCCCAGACAATTTGCCGGTCGGACCATGTCATACCGCCGTCTTCGGAACGCTTGAGGATCATGTCGATATTGCCGCTGTCGCTCCGGCCGCCTTTGCGACCCTCGCAAAATGCAAGAAGTGTTCCTTTTTTCGTTACGATAAGCGAGGGGATGCGATAGGTATGGTATCCGTCGGCGCCGCTGACGAAGAGCTTTGTCTTCTGCGGCATGGTCGATTGAGCAAACGCAGGACCGGATGACAAGATGGAGATGCACGCTAATGATACTTTCAGGATACGGCTGAAACGGCTCATTTCTTTCCTGCTCCTCTCAAGAGTTGGGGCTTCTTTCGCCGGCGCCCGCCTGTTGTCTCTGCAGTTCGGTCGCCAACCGCCGAAAGTGTCCTAATGTGTGGTCAAAGAATAATTTATATCCTTCGCAAAAATAGCTCGGCGCCTTGTGCGTCCCTGACCCGGCCATGCGATCCTTGGGGCAGCCGCCGCGACAGATATCAAGGTGTCGGCACACAAGGCATTTGTTGTCGATGTCGCGCTTGTTGCGGGAGAACTGCCGTTTGAGTTTGGCGCCGGCTAATTGCTCGATTGGTGTTTGGCGGATATTGCCCAGACGCCATTTGTCATCGACATAAAAGTCACAGCAGAATGCGTCCCCGTTATGCTCGATGACTATGTAGTCGTTGCATTGCGGCCCTAATGTGCATTCGGTATGCCCCATGCCCAACAGGTATGAGACCACGCTGTCAAAGGTGCGGATGCTCACTTTGTTCGTCCCGTACTCCATCCAGAGGTCGAATATCCTGCACAGAAACTCCCCGTACTGTTTGGGCGTTATGCTGAAGGCGGCGATTTTGTCCGTTTCCGGATCGCGCTCGACGCACTGGACGAACTGCAGGTACTTGATTTTCTTTTCCTTCACAAAGAAGTCGAAGAGTTCATCCGGATGATCGACGTTTTTGTCGTTGAGCAGGACGAGGATATTGAACTCGACGTGGTGTTGGCGGCACTTTTCGATCCCGGCGACAACCCGGTCATACGTACCGGCGCCGGCGCGGTCGAGTCGGTAAATGTCGTGGTAGTGCTTGGGACCGTCGAGACTTATGCCCACGAGAAATTTGTATTCGGCTAAGAATTTGCACCAGTCGTCGTCCAGCAGGATGCCGTTGGTCTGCAGCGCGTTGGTGACGAGCTGGCCGTCTTCGCCGTATTTCTGCTGGAGTCCGACGAGCCGCTTGTAAAAATCCAGGCCCATCAGCGTCGGCTCGCCGCCCTGCCACGCAAAACTGCTGCCCTCAAAACGCAGCGACATATAACTCTTGACCAGCGTTTCCTGGACCTCGTCGCTCATCCGGTGGCGGCCCTGCCCGAAAACGCACGTCTTGCACGCATAGAAGCAGTAGCTGCACGCGATGTTGCAGTCGGGCCCTGCGGGTTTTACCAGAAGCGTAAACGGACGCATTTAGTCTCCAACAAAAAACTTTACCACAAAATCCATAATACTTTACCGAGTGTGAGGGTCGCTTGTCATTCCCGCGAAAGCGGGAATCCAGAATAAAACAGTCCGCCTCTGGCGGAGCGGTTTCATGTCTTTTTCACCGATGGCTAAAAATGTCACCAGGATTCTAACATTATTCCTCCCCAAAAGCAATCCCGCACTGTACAATTACACCGATATCGACTGGATTGTTCGAGCAAAGGGGTCGGCAAAACTGCAGGATGAGGCTCACCCCGCCGTTAACTTCGGGACATCCTATGATAGTCGGGCTGTTAAAAATACATATTCATCTGCACGGGATCGAGTCCCTCAAGCAGAAACGCGGCATCGTCAAGAGTCTTGTCGGGCGGCTGAAGAGCCGGTTCAATTTTTCGGTTGCCGAGGTGGAGACCCAGGACAGCAAGCAGTTGGCGGTCATCGGCTGTGCCGTCGTGGGCAATGACACCGCCTTCATCCACCAGCAGATGGACACGCTCATAAACTTCGCCCAGGCCGACGGCAGGTTCTATCTCGGCCAGGTCGAAAGGGAAATATTCTCCCACAACCCCTAAAACGCACGATGGGACCTGTCCCACCGGAAGAAAGTAGCCAGGGAACAGCCGATTGCAAAAGAACAAACTCGACAAGAATGTCAAAGCATTGGGCCTCGTCAGTCTCTTCACGGACATGTCGAGCCAGATGATCTATCCGCTCCTGCCCATATTCCTGACTTCGGTCCTTGGCGTCGGCATCGCCTTTGTCGGCCTGATCGAAGGCATCGCCGAAAGCACCGCAAGCATATTGAAGGTATTCTCCGGCTGGTGCTCGGACAGGTTGAAAAAACGAAAACCCATTATCTTTGCAGGTTACGGCCTGTCAACCATAGGCAAGCCCTTCCTCTACCTGGCCACGGCAGGCTGGCATGTCCTGCTCGTTCGCTTTATCGACCGCGCCGGCAAAGGCATACGA
>QNBS01000264.1 GCA_003644175.1 Planctomycetota bacterium
CCCTCCAAAGGCTAAAGTCGCCGCTGAGCAAAAAACGCCCGCCCAGCCCTCGCAGATCAGCTCGCTCACAGAGCGACTCGCCCAGCCCGATGAAATTCGCAGGGCAATAATATACGCCGAAATCTTAGGCAAACCAATCGCACTCAGAGACATCTGACAGATATTCCGTTCGTCTCCTCAACGCGTTGGAATCGTCAGCACCGGAACCTGTTCCGGCATGCCCGTCTCAGCCAGGGTGAACAGAAACATCAGAAAACTGAAAACCTTCTTCGATTTGATGTCGCAATCGTCTATCCAGAACCAGTGTTCACGGTACTTTACCGCCACGAAAGCGTCATCGGGCCGTTGCGGGCTGCTCCGGATTCGAATAAGCGGACCCACCCCAACAGCCGCCTCCGTATCCTCCTCGATAGCGATATCGGCGGTGGCGCGATGCTCGGCAAGATGCGACGCCGGTATGTCAATGTAAGACGCTAATTCCGACAGAATCTCCATCATCGAACGCGTCAAAATAGCAATCTCCATGTCGTTCGCGGCAGGTTCGCCATATACCACTTCAAACTCGTGCTCGTCGGCGTCCAGGCCTAACAGCTTCTTAACCGAATCAACTTCCGCCGCCATCTCCGCCTCGACGCCTTTTTGACGAAAGATCACAGCCGCCGCCGTCGCCTTGCCCTCAGCGTTTTTTTCGACACGCATCGACCACGCCCTCGATTTCTGAATCCTCTCGAGCATATCGATTAAGCGGTAGAAATCGAGATCGCCCGGCTGAGCCGTCAGCTGTCCGGCCATGCGGTTATACATGCCGTTGACCGACTGCGCGCAAATCCGCAAAACCATATCCACCGGCCAGCGGCTCTGAATAAGAGATACCACCGACGCCGGCGGAATCGGAGTCATAAGGCTTCGTGTGAACTTGTCCCCCCTCAGCGGCTGATACGTAATCGTAGGACGATCCGCGTATATGCCGCTGCCGGCAAGCATTTGACTGTTGCCGGGCAGGACCGCATCCCATGAAAGAGCCCCGTCCACACGCGCCGCCAGAGAGTACTGATTAACGATAGACGACACATCCACAAAGACCGGCGCATCGGCATATCGCATCTTCACCGTATTCAGCAGCGTCTGTCGCTTCCATGAATCGGAAATCGCATCCACATAATCGAATCTGTCGCGTGCAATGGTTCCGGGTCCGATATTTGTGCAGCCGCTCACCCAAAGTATCGCCTGTGCTGCGATGATGAGATTGAACCTGCGCCTGTAAACCATGCCTGCCCCCGGTCGCCGTGAAACTCGCCCGCCGCCACTAATGCAAAAGCGACAAGACAGACCACGCGACAAACGCCAGCGGAAAAACCACCCGGCACCAGATGTCGATCTTGCGCCCAAGTGCCGCCATCTCGCTTCGGACGAGTTTCGTCGTGATGATTACTTCAACAAGCGTCAGGAACACCAACGCCGTACTGCCCAATGTAAAATAGTCCATTCGCGTCATGTAAGGCAGCCGTGGAAGCAGATTACCCAACATAAACCGATAAGCAATCAGCGTAAGGATCGAACTCGTCGCCACCCCGATCTGGGCGCCGGCGTTCGTCGGGTCGATCCAGAACCCGCCCCACGACATCATCACAATGAAAACCAGCGGCGCGATCACCTGCCATATATAATACGCGGCATATCGCTTGGCGCGGAACTCAAATACAAACCCTGAAACTTCGGTTCCCGCCACCGGCTCGTAAGCACGCTTTACCGCCTGATAGCTCAAAATCTCCCAATCCGGCAGCGACAGCCTCTCCTGCATGCCTCCCCCGACAAGCCCCATGTTATCTCTGGCGGCGCCGGGCACAAACCGCAGTTCGTCCGGCCGATGGCCCGTCGATACGAAATGGATTGTGAAATCATGCTCGTCAAACGGAAACTCCGACAGTTTAAGCGGCTGCGACATTCTACCCACATACCGCTGACGATACGTCACCGTACCGTCGGATGCAACCTCAACGACCTCCGGCATCGACGGGCGTATAAGACCCTGCTGGTTGACAATCAGTATCCGCGGGTTCCACACTTCCTTTAACGGAAACCGCCGCACAATACCGCCCTCAGAAGCCAAACGCTTGTCATTCCATTCCAGAAAAAGGAACACATTGACGGCAAAGTTCTGGTTGGCGCCGTCAATATCGTCAACATCGATGACGTAAACAAAGAACTCAACCTCGGTAGCGCCCTTCGCCTTGCCGGGACGATCCCCAAACGCCGCAGAAACCAGCAAACAAACCAAAATAATCCCGACCGAATACCGCCCCATATACATTCCCCCAACTATTCCAAAACCTATATCGGCTATATCGCTTCCGGAAATCACAACTTTCCCCAACACCCATTCCAGCAATAAACATTGCAAATCCAAACGTTTCTGGTACTATCGCAGTAAAGAAACCTATAGAAGGACAGGTTCTCTGTGGCAAAATCAGTTTGGGTCCGGCCGTGCCGGGTCAGGAGGTTTTTGAAAATGAAGCACCGCGTATTATTGGTAATAATTGTCCTGAGCATATCGGCAGCGCACGCCGACGACGACTGGCCGCACTGGCGGGGCCCGAACTTCAACGGCTCCACCGACGAGAAGAATCTCCCCGTCAAATGGAGCCGGACCGAAAACGTCGCCTGGAGCGTCGACCTGCCGGGCGCCTCGGCCGCAACGCCGATCATTTCCGCCGACCGCGTCTTCATCTCAAGCGTCGATTCCGCCGCCGATTCCCTGCTGGCGATGTGCTTTGACCGCACAAACGGAAAAATCCTCTGGCGACACGTTGTCGCAAAAGGCGCCCGCAGGGACAAACGCAGCAACTACGCCGCCCCCTCGCCCGTCGCCGACGGCCATCTCGTAATCTTCTTCTACAGCACCGGCTCGCTGATATGCTATGATACAGACGGCAATCGCATCTGGTCGCGCAACATCCAGGACGATTACGGCACATTCGCATTCCTCTGGACCTTCAGCAGCAGCCCCACACTCTGCCGCGGCAAGCTCTATCTTCAGGTCCTCCAGCGAGACGTCCCCGTACAGGGTCGCGGCCTGCCGGACCAAAAGAACCGCTCCTACATCCTGGCAATGGACCCCAAAACCGGCAAGACCCTCTGGCGCCGGTTCCGCCCGACCAAGGCAGTCGCCGAATCGCGCGAAGCCTTCAGCACCCCGATCCCCGCCACATTAGACGGCAAAGACCAGTTACTCGTCGTAGGCGCCGACATCCTCACCGGCCACGACCTCAACACCGGCAGAGAACTCTGGCGGTGGGGCACATGGAACCCTAATCACGCCGTCGGCAAGCGACTCGTCCCATCACCCATCGCCGGCAAAGGAATCGTCCTCGCCTGCGCCCCGAAAAACGCACCCATATACGCCATCCGCCCCAAAAATACAGGCCTCCTCGACGATACCGCAATCGCCTGGACAACCGCCGACAAAAAGGAAATAACCGCAGACGTCCCCACCCCCGCATTCTACGACGGAGATTTCTTCATACTAAGCGGCCTGCGAAAGACCCTCTCTCGCGTAGACCCTGCAACCGGCAAAATAAAATGGACCATCCCAACCCCCGGCAAAGCAAAATACGAAGCCTCACCGCTGGCCGCCGACGGAAAAATCTACATAATAGACCACGACGGCCGGACAGACATAATAAACGCCGCAACAGGCAAGCTGATAAACTCAATCAAAATGGACAACCCAACCGGCAGGGCGGTAGTAAGAGCATCAATCGCCGCCGCAAACGCCCAGCTATTCATAAGAACAACAAAAAAACTATACTGCATCGGAAAATAAAATCCCAACGCCCATGCAATCCGGACGTAGGGGCGACCCCACGTGGTCGCCCAACGGCGGCATAATTCGTAGGGGCGACCCCACGTGGTCGCCCAACGGCGGCATAATTCGTAGGGGCGACCTCACGTGGTCGCCCAACGGCGGCATAATTCGTAGGGGCGACCTCACGTGGTCGCCCAACGGCGGCATAATTCGTAGGGGCGACC
>QNBS01000265.1 GCA_003644175.1 Planctomycetota bacterium
GTATATAATCTTTGACATTATCCCTTGATTAGCCTTTACCGAACCATCTCAAACAGCGCCTCCACCCTCACCGCAATCCGCGTCGAATCCGACGGTGAATAATCCGTCTCAATCTTCAAATACGGCACGCCGAGCTTGTCTTCCGCTAACTGCTTCACAAAATACGACTCAACGTCATAAGTCAAACACGCCTGCCACACCAGATCGATAATACACTCGGCCTTATACTCGCCGGCAAGTTTCTCAATCAGGTCTAATCGCCTGTCGTTGCGAGTCATCACCGAGCAGGGCAGATGAAAATACTTTTCCGCCAGCGCCCGCACAGGGTCGTCGGCCTGCTCGTCAACATCCTCGATAATGGGCTTTAGTCCCGTGCAGTTTTCCATACACACCACCAATCCGCCGTTGCCCTCGACAATATCGAGTACCCGCTCGGCCCCGTGCACCAACGGCACACCCGTGAGCAGCACGCGCACAGGCCTCGTACCCGCGCACTCCGCCGGCCGGGATTCAAAGAACCCAATCGCCTTTTCATACTGCACAAAATCAGCCTCAATACCCGAAATAATACTCTTAAAGTCAAGCAGTTTCCGCCCAGTCATCGGCGGGTTGCCCGCCTTCATCAGCCCCGCCAGCCGCCGCCTAAGCCGCCTCTCCCTGTTCATCACCTTGATCGCCGCCCGAATCTTCTCATCCGTTATCTCAACGCCGTAGTATTCTTCAAGAGCCGCTTTGAACTTATTCAACTCGCTCACCCAGTGGCTCATCGCATCGCCGTCGTCGGGCTTCTGCGTAAGTTCCAGCACATGCATCCGCCTGCTCTCGGCTAACAGCTCATACATCTTCTTCTTGCCGTCGCACGTCGTCTCGGCAACCACCATATCCGCCATCTCCAAAAACGGATTCGCCTTTTCAACGTGATAGCCGTAAGTCGATTTGATCAGCGGACACAAATTCGCCGGCAGATGCTGCTCAGCCGGCCCAATCGTCTCGGCAGCCCCCCCGCACAAACAAACCGGCACGGCGTCAGCCGCCATAATCAATTCGCGCGGAGTAAACTCACACATGATCCCCACAACACCGCGACCCGCCTCCTTCGCCTTCGTGGCGTACTCATAGCAATTACCGATCATATTGCCAAACCATGCAGACGGAGCTTCACCACCCGACCCGCCTGCATTCCCACAGCACTTTCCCATATCAGCCTCTCTTACAACCAAACCTTCCTAATGCTTTAGCCAAGTGTGAGATTCGTTTGTCATTCCCGCATCACTTGTCATTCCCGCGAAAGCGGGAATCCAGAATAAAACAGCCTCCGCCGAAGGCGGTTTCCTGTTTTTGCCACACATGGCTCAAATGTCTCAAACCTCAATCAGTTTTTCTTAGCGACAAAGATCCCCTGCGCAATCTTACCCGCATGCGCAAGCCCCTGCATAAACGTCATCTCCCCCGCGATCGCCCCTAACATGTCATTGTCAAAGCCGATTATCTTAAGCACATCGTACGTAACCTGTTTGCCGACCATATCCAGATAAAGGTCCACATAAGGCCCGAACCTGCCCGTATCCTCAGCCACAACAACCGCGCAACCGTTGCCCTCCAGCAAACCGCGATACCCATCGATATCCTGAACATTAGGAAACTTCATAAACCTCATAAACCGCTCGGCCTCGGCGTCGCTCAAACCCGCAGGCCCCTCAACCCAGTCGGTAAACGCAATCGTTCCGCCCGGCCTGGCCATCCGCACAGCTTCCGATATCAACTTCGCCTTGTCCCGGACATAACACCACGCGTCCTCGCCCCAGACAAAATCCGCACAGGCGTCATCAAGCCCGCTGTCGCAGGCATCGGCAAGAACAAATTCGATTTTCTCCGCCGGCCCCTCCTCCGCACAGCGCCGCCGCCCCGACTCCACAACCGTTTCAGTCGCATCCACCCCGGTCATTTTCAAAACACCCTGCATCCGCACCAAAAATCGCATCCCCGCACCGTTACAGCAGCAAAGATCGATCCCGCTCAACCCCGCGCCCACGCCGGCCCTTTGAGCCAGATCCATCGACGAAACAAGTCCGCCGATATGAATCTGCTCACCCATAATAAGTTCCCACAGCCGGCCCTCCGGACCGTCATAGACGGCCTGCACGTCCTTGAGGTTGATGTTTTCAATGCTTTTCATATTTGCTCCCATATTCGCAAAGCGTTAACCTGTTCAATTCTATGGATGAGTTTCCGCAAGCAGGCCGTAAATGTGTAAGAACTGCCTGGTGAAGGCGGCGTCGCTTGGCATTCGCGGCCGCGGCAGAGAAATCTTTTGGTCTTCGAGGATCCGGCCCGGCTGTTCACTGAAAACAATCACCCGGTCGCCCAGAATCACGGCTTCGTCGATGCTGTGGGTTACAAAGAGTATTGTCATCTTTCTATCCCGGTGCAGGTTGCCCAACATCGTCTGGAGGTCCCGACGGGTGGAAGAGTCCAGCGCGCCGAACGGTTCGTCCATCAACAGCAATTTCGGATTGATCGCAAGGGCCTGTGCGATTGACGCCCGCTGCCTCATTCCGCCGGACAATTCGTGAGGCCAGGCTTTTTCATACCCTTTCAGGCCGACCTGCCCGAGTAGTTCGGCGGATGCATTGATCCGCTGCTTCCGTGAAATACCTCGCATTTTCAGACCGAAGGCCACATTATGTTCCACGTTCAGCCAGGGCAGCAGTGTGTAATGCTGGAATACATATGCCACATCTCTTTTGGGACAGATATCCTCGGCAAGGCTTATGGCGCCGCTGTCGGATGTGTCGATGCCGGCGGCGAGGTTCAGAAGTGTGGTTTTCCCACAACCGGTTGCGCCGACAAGGGTCACAAACTGCCCGTAATCGATTTGCAGATTAATATTCTCTAATGCGGCCACCCGTGTTCCGATGTCGGATGTATAACCTTTGCCGACGTCATTGAACGACAGGGCGATCCGATCAGATGCGACAGTCTTGTTTGGGGTGATTCTCATTATCACATCACACCTCCTTTCCGTGCCATCGGATGAAAGGTCTCATAACCCGGCGGATGAAATAACTCAGCAGAGCACCTATGGTTCCGATTATAACCATGATCGCAATTACCAGATCCATAGCCGCATTGTCCGCGGCATAGACAAGCAGGTATCCGATACCGCTGTCGATACCCGCCATCATTTCCGCTGCGATGATGACCATCCAGCATCGTGCCAGTGCATGTTTAAGCCCCGTCAGGATCATAGGCAGGGCGGCAGGCAGATACACATGAATGAATATCTGTGCCGGATTGGCGCCGAGGGATCGCCCAAGCAGTATATAGTTCTGCCGCACGCCTGCTACGCCATCGATTGTGTTGATAAGAATGGGAAAAAAGCCCCCCACGAAGATCACAAACAGCATTCCTAATTGAACCTGATCCAGTATCGTTCGAGAATAACCAAGCCCGAATAGATGACTGAGCGTATTCAGCTTGAAAACCGCGATTGCAAATGGAAGCCATGCTATCGGGCTCAAGGGACGAATAATCTCGACCATTGGCTCGAGCAGTGATCGCAGCCAGCGAACAGAGCCCATCAGTATCCCAAGGATTATCCCCGCCAGTGATGCCGCAACAAAGCCGATAACCACACGAAAGATGCTTATCATCGTATTGCTGAGAAGCGAACCTGATGCGTAATGGTCGCGCAGCGGATGGAGCAACTGCACAAGCACCCTTGTCACCGTGGGAAAAAGCCAGGGCTTTCCCAGCCGAATCGCGGAGACCTGCCAGATGATCAGAAGTAGCAGCGGAATGACCGTCCAGCCCATACGGCGCATCAAACTGTGTAGATAGTGGTTGTTATTCCTGAGATAATGCAAGTTTCTCCCTTGCCTGATTCAAGAAAGACATATCGTAGGCCAGTTGACATACTTGCTCCGGCGGCATCTCTTTGAGAGTCCCCTGGAATATGCCCAGCCGGTTCATTGCATCAATCCATGCGTTCATTGCCGACTGCCACTGTTGA
>QNBS01000266.1 GCA_003644175.1 Planctomycetota bacterium
AAGAAGGGCAATATTCCACAACCGCCCCCGTCAAAGGCGCCGAACTCGAGGGCCTGCGATATGTCCATCCATACATAAGCACCAATCCCACCGACAAGGATGCCTGGATGGTCGTCCTTGCTGAATACGTAACGACCGACGACGGCACCGGTCTGGTCCATACCGCGCCCGGCCATGGCGCCGACGACTATATGACCGGTCAAAGAAACGGACTGGCGGTTTACTCGCCAGTCAACGACAACGGCTGTTACGATGATACGGTCTGCGACTGGCTCGTCGGCAAAAACGTATTGGAAGTCGATACGCAGGTCAACGACCATCTGCGAAACACCGGGCTGCTTGTCGGCGAAGAGAAGATGCGGCACAGCTACCCGCACTGCTGGCGGAGCAAGATGCCGGTAATCTTCCGCGCCACCGAGCAGTGGTTTATCGGCGTTGACAGGGAGATTCCCTCCACCGGCAGGAGTCTCCGCAACCTGGCGCTGGAGCAGATCGGCAACGTCAAGTGGATCCCCGCCTGGGGCGAAAAGAGCATCCGGGGAATGCTGGAATCGCGCCCCGACTGGTGCATCAGTCGCCAGCGCGTGTGGGGCCTGCCCATCCCGGCGTTTACGAACTCAAAGGGTGACAGCTTACTGACGAGGGAATCTGTTCTGGCCGTTGCCGAACACATCGGACAGAAGGGTTCCGACAGTTGGTTTACCGATTCGCCGAAAGAAATTTTAGGCGACGATTTCGTCCTGCCCGAAGGTTTCACATGGGACGACCTGCACAAGGAGGACAATATCTTCGATGTGTGGTTCGAGTCCGGCTGCAGTTGGCACAGCGTCGCGGCAAAGGCCGGCTGGGATGTGCCGGTCGATATGTACCTGGAAGGCTCCGACCAGCACAGGGGCTGGTTCCAGTTGTCGCTGCTGCCGGCGCTCGGCGCGATACACAAGCCCCCCTTTAAGGCGGTGCTTACGCATGGCTTCACCGTTGACGAAAAGGGTATGAAGCAGTCCAAGTCCCTGGGCAACTACGTCAACGCCATGGAGGAAATCGAAAAATACGGCGCAGACATCCTTCGCCTCTGGGTATCGAGCGTGAACTATCAGGAAGACGTCCGGTGCAGCGACGAACTGATCGGCCGGATGCAGGAGGCCTATCGCAAGATACGCAATACGCTCCGCTATCTGATGGGCAATCTCGATGATTTCGAGCCTTCGATGGCCGTCGCCTATGCGGACATGCCGGCGATCGACAGGTGGGCGATCCAGCAGTGCCAAAAGCTCATTACCCGCGTGATCGAGGCCTATGACGCCTTTATGTTTCACCGCGTCTTTTCGCTGATCTACAATTTCTGCACCGTCGAGATGAGCAGCATATACATGGATGTCCTCAAGGACCGCCTCTACTGCGACGCCAAAGACAGCCACCGGCGCCGAAGCTGCCAAACCGCAATGCAGTCGATTCTTGACGCGATGGTCCGGCTGCTGGCGCCGATTCTGGCGCACACGGCCCAGGAGGCATGGGAGGCGATGAAGCATAAATCCCAGGACGTCGAAAGCGTCCACATGGCGATTATGCCGGCAGCCGACGAATCCATCGACTGGCGGAGAGAGCAGGCAAAATGGGACAGGATTATGGCCCTTCGCGACGAGGTGCTAAGGGTGCTGGAAGGGCTCAGACAGGCCCGGATCATCGCCGGCAACCAGGAAGCACAGGTTGCCATCACCAGCGACGATGATGAGCTTATTTCGATGGTGAGCGATTTCGGCATCGAAGCCTTTGCGGCTTTGTGTATTGTCAGCGAAGTGAAAATCGAAAAGGGCGCCAAAATCGAGGTGGCCGCCGGCAAGAGCAGCCATAACAAGTGCCGGAGATGCTGGAGCTATTTATCGAGCGTCGGCGACGACGCCGAGTACGCGGACCTGTGCGATCGTTGTGTAGCTGTGGTGAGGCCGGGATAAGTTCGCGGTCTGCCGGACCGTGGCCGGGCAGGGGGCGACTTTTCTTTCCCAAAAACATGTCAAATCGCAATTTTGCAAAAGTCTTTTTCTGAGATGTCGGAAAAACGCTTGACATATGGGGGTTGACCGCGACAATTGCTGAAGTTGTCGCCCGTGTCATGCCGGCGGCGTTTCCGGCTTAACGGCCTGGCGCTGGGCTGCTTGCAGGGCCGTGCCGGGGGGAAATACAAACACATTATATGGGGGTTTGGTAAAATGGACATATCGCCGTGTGCAGCGCAGTTGGAGAGGGTTTCGGACTTGCCGTTATTTGAGATTGAAGTTGACGATCCTTCATGCGGACTCAAGGGGTGGCTTGTGGTTCACTCAATTGGTCGCCGCGGCTGCTGCGGCGGGGTAAGGCTTTGCCCGGATGTCGGCCGCGGCGAGGTGCGGTTGCTGGCAAGGGCAATGGCCTACAAGTACGGATTCTTTGAAATCGCCCTGGGCGGCGCAAAGGCGGGCCTGTCCATGCCTCTTGACCTGACCGGCGACGAGCGGAACGTACTGCTGGCCGAATTCGGCCGGCGAATTGGGCCTTTGGTGAAGTCAAAAGTGTACTGGCCGTGGAGCGACATGAACTGCTCCGGGGCCGATGTCAGGAAGATATACGAAGGCGCCGGCATTGGCGTCGACGCCGACTGGGACAACTCGGCGTATTTTGCATCTCTGTCGACGTTTGCCGCGTTAAAGGCGGCTGCCGATCATTACCGGATCGAACCCGCCCGCTGCACGGTAACGATTGAAGGATTGGGTAAGGTGGGCAGGCATCTTGCCGTCGAGATCGAGCGGTGGGGAGGCCGCCTGATCGGGGCCTCAACCTGCAAGGGCGCCGCGGTTAACTGCAAAGGGCTTGATGTCGGAGAGGTCGTCGCCGCCGTCCTGCGAGCCGGCGACGACTGGGTGCACGAAAAGGGCCCGTGGGAGACTGTGGACAAAGAGCATTTGTTCTCGTTAGGGATGGAGATACACGTTCCCTGTGCGCGTGTGCACTCTTTGACGGATCGTATTGCCCAATCCCTGAACTGCCGGGCCGTGGCGCCGGCGGCAAATGTGCCGTGCACCCCCGACGCAGAGGCAAAGCTGATGGAAAAGCAGATAGCACTTATACCGGGTTTTGTCGTTAACGGCGGAGGGATTGCCGGGCCCGGCCTGATGAACATGGGCGCCTCCGATGCCGTCGTGCGACAATTGTTTCTTGAAAACTTTGGCGGCATGATTCGGCGAATGATGCAGCTTTCAGAGAAAACCGGCAAGAGTGCGTCGGCTTTGGCCAAAACACAGAGCAACGTCGGACTAAGCGCCCTTGCCGCCGGAGAAGTCGGTCGAAAGAAACGGGATCGCAAAGGCGTCAGGATACTCGGCAAACGCATAAACACCCCCCGGAAGGTCGAGATGCGACGGAGATTGAAGGAGCTTCGGCGGCTCCTGAACAGACGCTTTTCTTAATGGAGCTGTAGATGCGGCTAAAGGTGAAGATCCAAAGACTTCTGAAGGTTGCGCGTTATTCGCACAGGGCCGTGCCTGTGTGGAGCCGGCAATACCCGAAGACTTTCAAGCGGGCCGAGCGTCTTTGCCGCCTTGAACGATTCCTGCCCGAAGAGGCATTTCGACTCGGATTGTTCAACAAAGACGCCGACGCCGCCGAGCAGGGGCGGTATCTGAGTCGCAAGAAACTGACGAAGGTGCAGAAAACGCTGAACCCGGTTTCATGGGTTGCGGTTCTGAAAAACAAGGGCTTATTCTATACTTTCTGCTCGGCCTTTGGGATCGCCATACCCAGACTCTACGCCATGTATTTTCCCCGCTGCGCAGGATGGTCTTATCTCGCCCACAACCTGAAAAAACGTAACGAGTGGCGCCGGTTCATCCGCGACCGCCTGCCCGATGAGTTTGTGATCAAACCGGCACGCGGGGCATATGGCCGCGGTGTAAATGTGTTCAAGAGGGTTGGTAACGGTTTTGTAAGTGCACAGGGTAAATACTGCAGCGCATCTGACA
>QNBS01000267.1 GCA_003644175.1 Planctomycetota bacterium
TAAACGCCTCGGGCGAATGGGTCAACTGCCGACTGATCCTTCGTCTGTCGGCGGATTCGCATGAGTCGCAGCCGCAGGTCCAGCAGAGACTGCGCGATTTCTGGGAGTGGGAGACCGGTTTCTATGAGGACCTGGTCCGGCGATGCAGAGAAGCCGGTCAGTTGAACAGTCGATTGAGTGCAAAGACCCAGACGCGTTTGATCACAGCGGTTATGGCGGGGATGATTACGTTAGAGAGTATTGTTCCTTCCCAGGAGAGCTTCGACAAGATTGTCGCCGCCGTCATCGACATGCTCCAGTGAGATTAGGCTAAGGCACTTTGATTTTTATGTTTCTGTATGCCGCTTCGTTGCCGTGGTCCTGGAGGAGGATGAAGCCTTTTTCCAGGGCGCCGAAGTTTGCGATGTTCTTGAATTTGCTTTTTGCCCTGGCCTGCCGGAACTCGGGGCTCAGGCGGTTGTACTCCAGGACGAGTCGGCCGTTTAGCCAGTGCCGGACTTTTCCGTCTTTAGACACGATGCGTGCGGTGTTCCACCGGCCTGCGGGGTTGGGGCAGGCGCCCTTTGCGGCGAAAAGGTCGTAGGCCGAGGCTATTGATTTGTTGCTGCTGATGTCTCTGCCGGCGGCGTCGTAAAGCTGGTACTCGATACCAATAGCGGAACCCTTTTGGATGAGCAGTTCGGGGATGACGAAATACTTGATGCCGCTGTTGGCCCTGGGGGTGAGTTTGAAGTCGACTTTCAACTCGAAGTTGGAGTACAGATCGCCGGTGATAATGTCGCCGCCTCTTCTTGATTCTGCGCCGTCGCCGGGATTTACGATGATCATGCCGTCGCGGATGGACCATCCGTATTCGGGGAATTTGTCGGACCGGGCCGAACGCCAGCCTTTGGAGGTCTTGCCGTCGAAGAGCAGTTTCCAGCCGTCGGCCTTTTCGGTGTCGGTGAGCGTGTTGGGGACTTTGCCGGTTTCATTGAGCGGCACGATCCAGATGTTGCGGAACTTGACTTCGTTTTTGTGGTCCTGCAGGAGGATAGGTCCTGCGGTCGGTCCTTCGGGTCGGCCTGCACCGGTCTTGTTGGGGATTGAAAAATCGTCATGGATCAGGTCGCCGTTTTGATAGACGGTGATTCTTGCATTGTCGGTTTTCTTGTCGCCCTTCCATTTCGCCGCGGTAAACTGCAGGTCATAGTATTGCCACCGGCCGGGTTTTTTGCATGCGTTCTTGTCCGGCGGTCGGGTCTTGTATATTGCGCCGCAATCGTTGTATTTCGACTCGATGCCGTATGAATCGAGTATCTGGAGTTCGTAACGTCTCTGGATATAGATGCCGGAGTTGCCGCGGCCCTGGCCTTTGGCGTCGGGCATAAACGGTACGTTGAACTCGATGTGCATTCGAAAATCGCGAAAATCGCGGCGGGTTGTGATGCTGCCGGCGCCGGGAACGATCTGCATGTAGTCGTCGACGATCTTCCAGCCGATTGTCTTGTCGGCGCCGGCGGTCCACTGGGAGAAGTCGGCGCCGTCAAAAAGGACAATCGCGTCTTTGGGGGGCTTTGCGCCGAGGCCGGTGTTCAGTGCGGCAATGGAACTGCCGCCAGGTATTAGAATTAAGAGAATGATTGCGAGATTGCTTTTGGGGGACTTCATCGTTTCCTCTCTTTCCTTTGTCGGCGAAAACACCACGTAAGACATGGTGCTAAATAGTTCATCCGCATTGATAAGAAAAGGGGTCCGAACCCTGCGGCGCGGACCCCTTGTTTCTCTTGTCTTTCTTATACCTTATCCGGCACGACGTAGGGTTTTCTGTAGTTGCGCGTCAGGAGTGCATCTGCTTCTTTGTCGTTTACGAACTTTTCCTTCTTGCCGTCGAAGATAAGCTCTCGACCGGTGCGATAGGAGATATTCGCCAGATGTGGCAGACAGGTCGACATGAAGCCCACTTCGATATCGCAAGTGAGCATCTTGCGGTCATTGGCGCTGAGTGCGGTGATGAAGTTGCCGTAATGTCCGCTTCCGCCTGCGCCGGTAAGGTTCATGGGATCGGCGAATTCCTCCGCCTGCCGGGAACTCGGTCCCGGCTCGTTCTTGCGGCCCATATACGTCTTCCACGTGCTGCCGTTTAGGTGCATCCAGCCTTCGGTTCCGAGGAATATATTTCCGATCCTGATTTCGTCTTCTTTGTTGGTGTACAGCCCGCGTGTGCCGAACTCCAGCATGGTTCCGTCGGCATACTCAAACAGCGACGTCTGGGTGTTGGGTGTTTCCTGCGAGCAGACATCGCCGAACTTGTAGTAGCCGCCGAAGGAACTGATTCTGACGGGGTGGACGGTCTGTCCCAGGCCCCAGCGTGCGATATCGAACTGGTGCGGTCCCTGGTTACCGGTGTCTCCGTTGCCGAAGTCCCAATGCCAATGCCAGTTGTAGTGGAATTTCTTTTCGTTGTACTGTTGCTGTGGCGCCGGTCCGAGCCAGAGGTCGTAGTGGATGTTCTTGGGCGGCTTGCTGTCTTCGGCCTTGCCGAACGAATCGCGCGGCTTGAAACACAGGCCTCTTGCCAGATAGATCTTTCCGATACCGCCGTCGTGGAGGAATTTCATGGCGGCGCGGACGTTCTTGATACTGCGGTTCTGGAAGCCGACTTCGACAATACGATTGTATTTTCGTGCGGCCTCAATCATCTTGCGGCCTTCGAAGATGTTGTGCGAGCAGGGTTTCTCGCAGTAGACGTGCTTTCCGGCCTGGCAGGCCCAGATGGTCGCAAGTGCATGCCAGTGATTGGGTGTGGCGATGGCGACGGCGTCGATATCCTTCATGTCGAAAATCTTGCGGAGATCGTACTCGGTTTTGGGCTTGTAGCCGAACTTCTTCCCAACTTCTCTTGCTCTTTTACTGAGGATGCTTTCGTCAATGTCGCACAGGGCGGCAATTTTGACACCGGGGATCTTTCCGAAGCCGCTGATGTGTCCGCCGCCACGTCCGCGGATGCCGATTACAGCCATGTTGATGCGCTCATTGGCGCCGAGAACCTTACCCGTGCCCAGAGTTGTCAATGCGCCTGTGGCGACGATACCGCCGGCGATTTTCGAACCACGGGACAAAAATTCCCTTCGAGAGATTGCTTTTCTTCCGGAAGACATTTCTTCCTCCTTTGAACTAAAAATAATCTTGTGGTTTCACATTTAGGGTCGGCCACAGCCGCCCAGGGACTTACGCACCCAGAATACAGCGCTTTATATTAGTAGACCTTATCAGGGTTGTCAAGGGCATTTTTCCCGTCCCGGGCCGTTATTCGCCATCCGACTGTGCTTAACAGTCTGACAGACGGTCTGAAAGGCCTATTTATTGCTTGACAAGAATGTTTTTCTGCCGGATACTGTGCCCAAACGGCGATTGAACAGCTTATTTTGAACATGTAATATCCATCAATGTGATGGCGAGAGGCCGGCGCCGGCGATCAGGGCGATATCTGCGAGAAGACAGAATCTGTAATCGTTTTAAGTAGTATCTGTTGCGGAAACAACATTTGTCATTCCCGCGAAAGCGGGAATCCAGACTATTCGTACTGGATTCCCGCTTTCGCGGGGATGACAGCGGCTGTTTTTTCTTTCCGCAACAGGAACTAAGTAAGAGTATTGACAAATTGGGCAAGAATGTTGGGATGTGATTTTGCAAAGATTTTGGTTCTCATTTAAGAAAGGATTTTGCAATGGTAAGGAAACTCTTGTTGACAGTGTTAGTGGTCGGATTGACGATAATGTCATCTTCGTGTCTTGAGGTTGAATTGGGCGGCGGCGGCGGCGGTCGGTTCACCGGGGCCAAGGGCGAGGTGAAGATTATAACGCTGGATCCCGGTCATTTTCATGCGGCGCTGGTGCAGAAGACGATGTACGACCAGGTTTCGCCGACGGTTCATGTTTATGCGCCTAAGGGGGCTGATGTCGCCGATCATCTCAAACGTATCGA